>NZ_JASCPQ010000001.1:0-266153 GCF_029959305.1 Pseudomonas sp. PS01297 | reverse complement strand
GGGCTTGCTCGCGATTGGACCGACGCGGTGTAACAGTTACATCGTGTTGCCCGTATCGCGAGCAAGCCCGCTCCCACAAAAAGGGTTATCTAGTCACTGACAGCGTCGCAAAACTTGCGAATCGCTTCGCAGGCGGTCAGCAACGACGCCTCATCCAGTGCATAGGCAATGCGGATGTAAGGCGCCAGGCCAAACGCGCTGCCCGGCACCACCGCCACATTGGCTTCGTCGAGCAGAGCATGGGCGACGTCTTCGTCGGTGTGCAACACGCGCCCACCGGCAGACGTTCTGCCAAGCAGCCCCGCACAGTTGGCAAACACGTAAAACGCACCTGCCGGTGTGGCGCATTCCAGTCCGGGTGTCGCGTTCAACTGTTCGACCAGCAAATCCCGTCGGCCCTGGAACGCGGCCCGGCTCTGCCCGATGAAATCCTTGGGACCCTCCAATGCCGCCAGCGCCGCTTGTTGCGAAACAGAGCAGGCTCCGGAGGTCTGCTGGCCTTGGAGTTTTTCCATGGCCTCCAGCAACCAGCGTGGCCCGGTGGCAAAACCAATGCGCCAGCCCGTCATGGCGTAGGCCTTGGAAACGCCATTCATGGTCAAGGTTCTGGCGGCCAGACGCGGTTCAACCTGAGCCAAGGTGAAGAACGCCTGGTCATCGAAAATCAGATGCTCGTAGATGTCGTCGGCCAGGATCAGCACATGCGGGTGGGCCAGCAGTACCTCGGCCAGCGCTTGCAGCTCCGCCCGGCTGTACACCGCGCCGGTCGGGTTGGACGGCGAGTTGAGGATCAACCAGCGGGTGTGCGGCGTGATTGCCGCGGCGAGCAAGGCCGGAGTCAATTTGAACTCGGCATCACAAGTGACGATACGGGCTTCGCCGCCGCACAACTGAACCATCTCTGGGTAACTGACCCAGTAGGGCGCGGGTACGATGACTTCGTCACCTTCGTTCAAGGTGGCCGCCAGGGCGTTGTAGATCACTTGCTTGCCGCCGCTGCACACCAGGGTGTCAGCCCAGGTCACGGGCAGGCCGTTCTCACGGCGGAACTTGGCCGCAACGGCTTCGCGTAATGAACGCACGCCCGCCACCTGTGTGTAACGGGTATGGCCCGCCTCGATGGCCTGGATGGCAGCGGCGCGCACATGCGCCGGGGTGTCGAAGTCCGGCTCGCCTGCGCACAGCGAGATGATCGTCGCCCCTTGCGCCCGGCGTTCTGCCACGCGGTCCATGATCCGGTAAGTAGCCGAAGGTTGGGCGCTGGCCAGTCGCTGGTTCAGGCGCTGGATGTCAGTACTGAGGCTCATCCGTGCTTACTCTGCAAGTGGTGATAGCCCAGCGCCGCGCGGGCGTCTTTCAAGGATTTGCCCTGAGCGATCTGCTGGCGGATTTCGGCTTCTACCGATTCGATCTGACGGGCGCACGCGGCAACTTCTGCGGCGCGGGCACGCGGCACGATGACCACGCCGTTGGCGTCGGCCACGACGATGTCGCGGGCGCACACACGGGCGCTGCCGATGGACACGGGCTGATTCACCGACTGCACTTGCACGCGGTCTTTGCCGGTGCGCATAAAACGCCCTTTGCTGAACACCGGGTAGCCGTCATGCAAGGCTTTGCTGACATCCCGGCAAACCCCGTCGATGACCGTGGCGGCGATGGCCCGGCTGCCTGCGTACTGGGTCATGATGTCGCCCCAGACCGTGCAGTCGGTGCGCCCGCCGTTATCGATCACCACCACGTCGCCGGGGGCTACGTCATCAATAAAGTCGCCCACCGTCCCCGGCGGAACGCTGGCCGAAACGTATTGCACGGTGAATGCAGGCCCCACAACCACCTGGGTGTAGTTGGCCAGGGGGGCGATGCCCAGGCACTGGCCGGGCAAGCCGAGTTTGTCCAGGGCATCAGAGACGCCGGGGGTGTCCAGCCCTTCAAACAGGGCGACCAACTGCTGATCATTCATTGTGCGTGCTCCGCATTGATGGCATCGAACTGACTGTCGTGCATGACCTCGGCCACTGAACGGCCCGCGCGAATGGCATCGACCATGGCGTTTTGGCGGCGGGTGATGCGCTCGCCGATCGTCACAACCTGCTCAATGGCGGCTTGAGGCACAAACACCGTGCCGCAGTTGTCGGCGATCACGTAGTCGTCTTCACTGACCTCGACGCCTGCGACCGTGATCGTCACCGCCGAGTCGATCTGCACCACCCGGTTGCGTGCGCTGATCATGGTTACGCCACGGCCAAACACCGGGTAACCAATGGACGCGTTGCCGTCGATGTCACGGCTGAAGCCGTCAATCACCGTGCCGCGCACACGTTTGCTGACAGCGGCATTGGCCAGGGTGTCGCCCCAGCACGAGATGCCCTCAAGGCCTCCGGCGATCACCAGCACCCGGTCATCGCTGTCGATACGTTCAACCACCGGGGTGATCAGGTGCACGGTGGGCAGGTTGTCGCCTTTGGGGCCGAGCAGCACGGTGCTGGCGCGGCCGACGATTTTGGGGCAGTTCCACAAGGGCCGCAGGCCAGCGGTAGCGCCTTTGATGCCAAGGAAATCGAGGGCATCAGACACCGTGTTGGTGTCCAATGCGGCCAAACGGTCAAGCAAGCAGGGGGGCTTCATGGGGGGAACCTCGGTGGTGACGAAGGCGCCCAGTGTCGAGGAGTGTGTTTGATAGGTATATTACGAATCAAATAAGCGTTAGATACGCCAAACCTATGGATAAGCCATGATCAATTTCCGTCTGATCCGTCACCTCTGGTTGTTCCTCGCAGTGGCTGAAGAGCAAAACTTCGGCCGCGCCGCCAAGCGCCTGGGCATGTCGCAACCGCCCTTAAGCGAGCAGATTCAGGTGCTTGAGCAAGCGCTTAAGGTCAAGTTGTTTGATCGCTCCAGGCGCGGTGCAAAATTGACCCCCGTGGGCGCAGCGATCCTGCCGGCGGTACGTAAATTTGCCGAGCAACTGGAGCGTCTGGAATTGGCCGTTGAAGAAGCCGTGGCCGGGCAGTCGGGGGTTCTGACCATTGGGGCAATTTCTACGGCGATGTTCGATGTACTGCCGGGCTTGATTGAACAATTGAAAAACGACTACCCGCACCTGACCGTCTCGGTGCGTGAAATCGACAGTGTTGAAGCCGTACCGGCCCTCGAAACGTCAGACATTGACCTGGCGTTTGCCCGTCTGGACGGTGACTTGGGCGCGTCGATCAGGTCGTTGCCATTGCTCGAAGACCGACTGATGGTGGCGATGGCCGCGGATCACCCCTTGGCTTCGCGCAGTCGGATAAACCTGTCCAGCCTGGCCAATGAGTCGTTGGTGATGTTCTCGCGCAAAGTCAGCCCGGTGTATTTCGACAATCTGATCGCCACCTGCAAGGCCAGCGGTTTTTCGCCACGGGTGTTGCACGAAGTACGCTCGGTGGCGTCACAAATTGCCTTTGTCAGTTATGGGCAGGGCATTGCGCTGGTTCCGGCGTCCTTGAAAAAGCTGGCCCCGGCCAATGTGGTGTTTCGCCCGTTGAGCCAGAAGCTCAATGTGGTGACCACCGCGGTGGCCTGGAATGCCGAGCGTGCCAATCCGCTGATCGATGAAATCATTGCCAGATTCCGCGACAAGGTATGAATCCGGGTCTGTGGTTTTGATAGGTTTGGCCTATAAAAACCTAACGGAATAAGGAATGTACAGCCGCAGCAATTGCCCCGACATTGGCGCTTTGTTTTTTGTACCAGAGGTTTTACGTGCCAACCCTTGCCAGCTTTACCCACCACCAGTTGCCGCTCAGCGTTCAGGGCGTGCCGATGAATGTCGCCGCCATCCACCGCGAAGGCCATTTGGCCCCGATTGTGTTCCTGCATGGTTTTGGCTCGACCAAAGAAGACTACGCAGACATTGCCCTGCAGCCAGCGTTCGCCGGCCATCCATTCCTGGCCTTCGATGCCCCTGGGTGTGGTGAAACCTGCTGCGATGACCTGTCGCGGGTCAGCATTCCATTCCAGTTACAAACCGCCCTTCAGGTAATGGAACATTTCGGTATTGAGCGCTTTCACGTGGTCGGCCATTCCATGGGCGGGCTGAATGCGCTGTTACTGGCCCACCAGTACCCTGAGCGGGTGCTGAGCTTTGTCGATATAGAAGGCAATATTGCCCCCGAAGATTGTTTTCTCAGCCGCCAGATCGTGGATTACCCGGCCCAGGACCCGCAGGCGTTTTTCAATGCCTTTATCGAACGCACCCGCCAGGTACCGGCATTTGCCAGCGCGCTTTATTCAGCAAGCTTGCGCCACAAGGTACGAGCTGAGGCGGTGCGCGGGATATTCGAGTCGATAGTCGATTTGTCTGATAACGCCGACCTGATGGGCAAATTCCTCAGTCTGAGTTGCCCGCGCCTGTTTATGTATGGCGAACAGAACGCCTCGTTGTCGTACCTGTCATCCATTCAACGTGCGGGCGTGCAACTGGCGCAGATACCGGCCTGCGGACACTTCCCCATGTACTCCAACCCGACCGAAATGTGGCGACGGATCGCCGGGTTCTACGCGCAACATTCGTAAGCGCTTAACCCCTCAAGGCCGCTGCGGCTTTACCGACGTACCAAAGGTATTGCCCATGCGTACGCTGGTGGCTGCAGGGGTCGACAGCCCGATCTGATTCGGTTGGCGCTTGTCCACCGGCACCTGTTGGGCTTCGGCGTTTTTCTGTGCAGCTTTGTCGGCGTTCTGGCCCGTGCCCAACTGCTGGCTCAAACAGTCGTAGTCCGGCGAGCGGTAACCATCCACTTTCACTTCAGTGCAGCCTTTGGTCGCGTCTTCAGCGTGGGCTACCAGAGGCAACGCAGCACACAAAAAAACACCGGCGAGGGCGGGGAGCAGTTTCATCGGGGTCTCCATGCGGGCCCGAGGAATGAGGGCCGCTATCAGAGCGAAGTCTAGAGCAGGCTGTGTGACAGTCGTGCGATGTTTTTTTGCCATCACTGTAACGTCAGTTTCATAAACGCGCTTCAGGATGACGGTTTTCTAGGGCGCGCAAGCAGTGCAGCGAAGCGGAGCAAAGGGCGAGCGCAGGGCTTGGACTCACGCAGCAAGTTGCCTGGCATTGCTGTGGGTGTTGCTGTGGGCACCGCCCGCAATGACGGCAGAGGCCACGCCGCTGCTGGAAATGGACCTGCCCGCGCAAAACCTTGAGCAAGCGTTGCAAGCGTTCAGCCAGGCCACCGGCATGGCCGTGCTGGTGGACCGGGAACTGACCCGCGGGCGGCGTTCAATCGGCGTGCATGGCCGTTACACCGCCCAGCAGGCATTGGGTGTTTTACTGACAGGGAGTGGTCTGATGGCTCGATACGCCAGCAGCGACGCGTTTACCTTGCAAGTGCCTGAAGTCAGTCGCCAGGTTGAGCCGCACGGCGCCAAGGGCAGGGCGGCTGCGGCGCGGATCAACAACAGCTACGCCGCAGCTTTGCAAACGGCCATTGAGCGCAGCTTGTGCGCTTCACCCCTGACCCGTCCCGGCACCTTTCGTGCGCTGGTGCAGGTATGGGTAAATCGTGAAGGTTTGATCGAACACAGCCGGCTGGTCAGCACCACCGGTGATGTACAACGCGATGAAGCATTGGTTCGCAGCCTGGGCGCCACCCGTGTCAATCGACCGGCTCCCAGCTCACTGCGCTCACCGGTGACTTTACTTTTGATGCCTGAAACCGCAGGAACACGCATGGAATGTACAGCAGGGAAAGGAGCCTCGGGGTCATGAAAAATTCCGGGCAGAGTACGATGGTCAGCTTGTTTCTGGCGTCTTACGAGGACTTCAAGGTGCGTTTGCGCAAGCGCCTGGGTTCTGAAGACCTGGCCAGCGATGTGCTGCACGAGACCTATTTGCGGGTAGACCGCATGGAGGTGCCGCCCAACCTGTTGCAACCCAACGCCTACCTGTACCGCATGGCCCTCAATATTGCGGCTGATCGCCGTCAGGCCGATGCGCGCCTGCTGACCGGCAGTGAAATCGAAGACCTGTTGCAACCCAGCGATGAAGCCCTTGACCCTTCACGGGTGGTCGGCGGCCAAAAAGAAATCCAGAGCCTGGTCAAAGCCCTCTATGCGCTGCCACCGCGCCAGCGCAAAATCCTCCTCGCGGCACGTGTCGAAGAAGCCCCGCACCTGGAAATTGCCAAGCGCTACGGTATCTCAACGCGCATGGTTGAAAAGGAAATCAAGGCGGCTTTAGGCTTTTGTGCGCAGCGCCTCGAAAGAAAAGTCATTCAGCGGTTCGGTCCCGGGGCCGGAAAACCGTCTTAAGTAATGAGTCCCTGATAATCCGTGAGAATTGACGCGCTTGAACATTTTTAGCTTCCCCGCTTCCCGGGATCGGTCAAACAGCCAGCTTCAGACTGAAGCCCGGGACTGGCTGATCCTGCTGACCTCCGGCCAGGCCACGGTTGCTGATGCCAAGGCCCTGAAAAACTGGTGCGCACAGAGCCCCGAGCACGCCCAGGCATTTGAACAGGCGAAGGTGCTGTGGCAACAGATGGCGCCTGCCGCCGCCCAAGTCCAGCAGCCGCCACGGCATTTTGGCCGCCGTGCATTTCTGGGCGCGGCCATTGCTGCTTCGGCGGCGGTGGTCATGGTGCGGGTCGGTGTGCCGGGTGGTTTTGACGGGCTGACCGCTGACTACCGCACAGCGGTCGGAGAGCAGCGCGGGGTGGATCTGAGTGAAGGTGTTCGTCTTGAACTCAACACTCAGACCCGCGTCAGCCAGCGCGACCAGGGCATCGAATTGCTGGAAGGCGAAGTGGAGGTGCTGGCCAACGCTGCACAACCGCTCAAGGTACAGGCGGGCAAGGGCTGGCTGAGTGCTGCGCAGGCGCGTTTTAACGTACGCAACACTGACCACAGCGTCTGCGTGACGTGCCTGGACGGCTCCGTTGCAGTGCAGGTTAACGGGCACAACCTGCGTCTGGACAGTGGCCGTCAACTGACCTACACCGCGACCCAAGTTGACGAGCCTGTGGCGGTTGATACCCAAGCGGTGACTGCCTGGCGCGAACAGGTATTGGTGTTCAACAACGCGACGTTGGCGCACATGGTCAACGAGATCAACCGCTACCGCCCCGGCATGCTGGTGTTGCTCAACACTGAACTGGGAAAACGGCGCGTGCAGGCACGCTTCAGCCTGCAACAACTGCCAGGTGTAGCCGTAATGATCCGCGATGCCTACGGCGCCAAATGCACCGAACTGCCGGGTGGCGTGGTGTTGTTGAGTTAATTCCTACACCTTGAGGTGCTCCCGAGGTACGAAGGCTGCGATCTTTTAAAATCTTCGGCAGTTCTTATCAAGCACAAGCTAAGTCATTGATTCTAAGAGCTATGTAGGAGCGAGCTTGCCTCGCGATCTTTTGATCTTGATTTAAGAGCTCCGTTAAACCACGCTGGCCGATCGCAGCCTTCGTACCTCGTCAGCGACTACAGTCGCCTGTTTACTGCGCCATGCTTGGCCTGAACCTGAGCACCGTATCGACGCCGCAGCAACAGCGTTGTTTATGAACTTTCAATGACAATGGTTCAGTCCCGCCCTCTGCCAACTGCCTATCTCCTAAACGTGAAGCTCGCTTTCAAGCGAGAACCAATGAGGATGATTCCAGATGGTTCGTTGCAAACCACCGGTTAACCCGAAAGCCCAAGGCCCTGGCGGCCAACTCACCGTGCGCCTCAAGCCATTGGCCCATGCCATTGCCTTGCTGATGGTGGCGGGTACTGCCCACGGTGCCCCGGCGTTCAGCTCCGGCTGGTTTGCCGATAAGGGCGCGTCTCAGGCTGCAACCGCTGCGCGTAACAATGCTCAAATGCCGAAGATCCCGACGCTGAATCAACAGGCCAAGGCCAATCAGCAGTTGCAACGGTCGTTGACCACCCTGAACACCAGTGTGGCGGCGATTGCTGCGCAGCAAGCCGCGCAGGCTGCCGGACGGCAAGCGGCGTTGGGGCAGGTGTCGAACATCCCGGACGGGTTGGGCAAAGGGGGTTTGCAGGTCGATAACAGCTTGAGCCAAGGCTGGACCAACGCCAAAGGCCCGACGCAAACCCAGGCCGGTGGTAAAACCACCGTGACCATCGAGCAGACCGCTGACAAGGCGATCCTCAACTGGGAAACCTTCAACGTCGGGCGCAATACCACGGTCGATTTCCAGCAGCAGTCAAACTGGGCGGCATTGAACCGGGTCAACGATCCGAACGCCAAGCCCAGCGAGATTCAGGGCCAGATCAAGGGCGCCGGTACGGTCATGATCATGAACCGTAACGGCGTGGTGTTCAGCGGTACCAGCCAGGTCAACGTACGCAACCTGGTGGCCGGTGCCGCGAACATCACCGATGACCAGTTTACCCAGCGCGGTATTTACATTGACGCTAACGGCAGTCAGCCAACCTTTACTGATGCCGCCGGCAAGGTAGACGTGCAGCGCGGCGCCGTGATTCAAACCCATGCGGCGGCGACGTCAACCGATTCTGGAGGCTATGCCTTGCTGCTCGGCTCGGAGGTTGAAAACGCCGGTACGATCATCACCGCCAAAGGCCAGACCACCCTGGCCGCAGGCGACAGCTTTTATATCCGCCGTGGCGTCGGGACTTCGGGCAACCAGGGTTCCACCACCCGTGGCAACGAGGTGGCCACTGGCCTCAATGCTGGCAGTTCCGCAGGCAAGGTCAGCAACACCGGCTTGATCATGGCCGCGACCGGCGATATCACCCTGACCGGGCACAAGGTCGAGCAAAACGGCGTGGCGCTGGCCAGTACCTCAGTGGACACGCGCGGCACGATTCACCTGCTGAACTCGGTCACCGATAAAACTGGCAGCGTGACTCTGGGGCTGGGCAGTACCACCGCCATTTTGCTGGATGAAACCGGCAACACCGCGCTCAACAGCCAGCGCGATAGCGGTCTGATCAACCTTGATGGCCGTCCTAATGCCGTCAACACCACCACCGGTAAGTTCAACCACCTCAGCACCATCAGCGACCGCATCGACCAGTCCCGGGTCGAGATCGTCAGCGGCGGCACGGTGGAGTTCAAGGACGGCTCCATCACCTTGGCTACTGGCGGTCAGGTCGCCGTCACGGCGGCTCAGCGCAGCCTGGTGCGTGATGGCGCGATGATCGACGTGTCAGGCGCCGTGGGCGTCAAGGTGTCGATGGAATCCAACAACATCAAGATCAACGTGCAGGGTAACGAGCAGCGCGACGCGCCGGTCAACCGTGACGGCGGCAAACTGATCAACAACGATGTGTGGGTTGATTTGCGCGAACTGGTGTTTGTCCCGGCAGGCACCAACGGCTACGCGACGGATCGCTGGTACACCGCCGGTGGCTTGCTGGAAGTGGGCGGCTATCTCGGCACCCAAGGGCACACCGTGGGTGAGTGGATGGCTCAAGGCGGCACGCTGACCTTTACCGGCAACGAAGTGGTGACTGAAAAGAACGCCCAGTTCAACCTGTCGGGCGGCACGGTTGATGTGCAGGGCGGTTACATTCAACAGAGCTGGCTCAAAGGCCCGGACGGCCGCCTGTACGAATTGTCTAAGGCGCCGGGCGACATTTTGTATTCCGGCTTTTATAAAGGTTTTGAAGACACCAGCCAGCGCTGGGGCCGCACGGACTATTACTACAACCCGTTGATTGCTTCGCAGCGCCGCTACGAGGCCGGTTATACCGTGGGCAGTGACGCCGGCAAGCTGGTTATCGGCACCACCAGCGCCGTGCTTGAAGGCCAGTTGATCAGTGATGTGTTCCAGGGCGATCGCCAGATCAAAACCCCGATCATCAACATCGACGCTTATCAGCAGTCGCAGAAAGCTGCGGCGCAGCGGGCGCAGTTGATCATCGGCAGCTACACGCCGGTGTTCAACAAAAACACGGGCACTTTGCGCTTCGGCCTGAATCCGGTCACTGGCGAAGTTGTGTTTGAGTCCGACGTGCAAAAAATTGCCAACGGTCTGGATTTGGACGCGGCGTTGCCGACTGAGCGTCAAGGCAAAATCATGCTTGATAACGATCAGCTCAATGGGTTTGAGTTGGGCGCGATCAAGGTTTCGGCCAAGCAACAGGTCACGGTCAACGGTGCGCTTAAAGTGGCTGATGGCGGTGATATCACCCTGTACACGCCCCGAGCGGCCATCAACGCCAACTTGACCGCCCACGGTGGCAGCATCAACGCGGGCAACATCCTTAACCAGCCCGATATAAACCGCAGCTTCAGCGTCGGCGATGCCTTGTTAAACCCGACAACCGGCACTCAGGCCTGGGTGAAGGTGGGCGAAGGGGTCAAGCTCGACGCATCCGGGCGCTGGAACAACCTGGCGCAGGACGGTACAAACAACGCCAGTGCGGCCTGGCTCAATGGCGGCAAAGTGTCGCTGCGCAGCAACGGTGATGTGAGCCTGGCCGAGGGCGGCGTGGTGGATGTATCGTCCGGCGCGACCCTCGGCCTGGACGGCAAGTTCATCGGCGGCAAGGGCGGCCATGCAACCCTGGCCGCGTACGGCAAGCTTGATCTGGCCAGTGAGGTTCGCGGTTATGGGGTCAACGGTGGTGGCACATTAGCTGTACAGGCCCGCAAGGTACAGATCGGCGACAGCGCCACGGCCCCCGCCGCCGATACCCTGCATTTGGCCGGTGACTTCTTCAATAAAGGCTTCTCGGCCTATGACATTACCGGCAACGAAGGGCTGTTGGTCACTGACGGCACTCAGGTGGATATCACGATGCCGGTCTACCATCAGGGCGAGCAGGCTGCGACCACCCCAAGTGGCAGCGACCCAACACAGGCATTGGAACGCTGGACACCGGCGCTTTACCAAGAAAACCCGCTCAAGGGCGCGCTGACCCAGCGCCGTGGCGCCAGTCTTAACTTGAACGCCGGTTCGCTTATTTCGTCAGGCGCTCTGGCTGCAACTACCGCACTGACCGTGGGTAAAGGCGCGGTGGTCACGGTTGATCCCGGCCAAGCGATCAATGTGCGTAGCATCGGCCAACTGACGATCGACGGCACGCTCAATGCCTGGGGTGGCAATGTGACTCTTATGGGTATTGCCAACACCGACTCAGAAAGAGTCGAAGCCATCGGCCATGGTCGTTCGATCTGGATCGGCGAACAGGCGGTGATTGACGTGGCCTCACGGGCCGTGACCGCCGTCGACACTCGTGGCCAGGTGTATGGTCAGGTGCGCAATGGCGGCAAGATCACGGTCGGTGGTGATATTGATCTGGCCACCGGCATTGCTAAAGCCAGTGATCTGTTTGTGGTGCTGCGTGAAGGTGCGCGTCTTGATGCGTCCGGCAGCCAGGCGCTGCTGGATGTGCCGGGACAAGGTCGCACACACGTCGCCAGCAACGGCGGCAGCATTGCCTTCGCTTCCAACAATGGCTTGTATCTGGACGGCAGCTTTGTGGCCAATGCCGGGGGCGCCGGTGCGGCGGGCGGCAGTTTGTCGCTGGCACTGGAAAGCCCGTATTACCTCAAAATGTCGGTCACCGACCGCGTGCTCAACGCCCGTGAACTGGTGCTTGGCCAAGTGCATCAGCGCAGCCCGCTGGCGGACACCGCCGAAGCCGCCGCCGACAGCCTGGAGTACGGCCATGCCCGCCTCGGGGTGGATCAGATCAGCGCCGGTGGGTTTGACAACCTGGCCTTGCTCACCGATGGCTTGCTCAGTTTTGACGGTGATGTGTCGCTGAACATGGGCCAGAGCCTGCGCCTTTACACCGGGGCCATGGCCTTGAGTGACAACGCGCCGGTAGATTCGCGGATCAACCTGAGCGCGCCTTACCTGTTGCTCGCCGGTATCCTTGACCCGCTGCAAGCCAAAGACCAGTACCGCCACCCGGTGTTGACCACCGGCATGTCCCTGCGTGACAGCCAGGCGATATTCAAGGCCAACGCCAACCTGATCGATGTGCGCGGCAATGTGCAGTTCGGCAACAACAGCCGCGTGCTACCAAGCGCGATGGTGAATGCCGTTGATCGTCGCGGCTTTGATGACGTACACCTGATCAGCGAGGGCGATTTACGCTTCCTTGAGGGGGCGGATGAACTCAGTATGGGCATCAACACCCAATTGATGACCCGGGGCGATATGACCCTGATGGCCACTCAGTTGTATCCGGCGACGGCCGTCGGCGCGCGGGTGTTGGCGGGTTATCTGAATGGCGTCACTGAAGGTGGGTTTAACTATGACCCGACCCGCGTCCTGACCATTGGACGCACCGGGAACAGCGATGCGCCGGTGCCGTACTCGGCTTTCGGCCGCCTGCAACTGGGCGGGCCGACCATTAAGCAGGGCGGTATCGTGCGTGCCCCGTTGGGGTTGATCGAAATAGGCACCTTGCGTTCACAGCGCGTCGAGTTACTGCCCGGCAGTTTGACCTCGGCCAGTGGCAAGGGCTTGGTACTGCCTTACGGCGGCACCGTGGATGGTCAGGTCTATAAATACAACGGCAAGACTGTGTCGTTTTTGGGCTTGGGCGGGATCGTCAACCAGAACGGCGATCTGCAGGTCGGCATGATCCTCGGCGGGGAGTCGGTGGCTGTGATGCCCGGGGCTACGGTGGATGTTTCCGGCGGCGGTGAGTTGCTCGGTGCCGGGTTTATTTCCGGACGCGGCGGTTCTACCGACGCGCGCTTCAACCCGCTGGTACAGTTCGGCGCCAATGGTGGCTTTAACCTGCCGGGGCTCGCCACCAACCCGGTCTATGCGATTGTGCCTGGCGTACAGCCGGGCCAGGCCCCGGTGGCACCTGAGGGCGGCGCGACAGATCCGCTGATTGGCCAGCAAATCACCCTCGGTGCGGGTGTCCCCGGATTGGCCGCAGGCACCTATACCTTGATGCCGTCGACCTACGCTTTGATGCCGGGTGCTTACCGGGTAGAGATCAACGGCCTGGCCGGGGCTGGCGTCGAAGGCACCACCCAGCAGATGCGCAATGGATCCTGGTCGACCGCCGGGCGTCTGTCCATCGCCAATACCGGGATCAGCAACAGCACGGCCAGCCAGTTGATTTTGACCTCAGCCGAGACCTTGCGTCGATACTCCCAGTACAACGAAACCAGCTACGCGCAGTTCGCCATCGCTGACGCCGCCAAGCTCGGGGTACCGAGGCCGCAATTGGAGGTCGATGCCAGAACCTTGAAGCTGGCTTTGCGCCCTGGTGCCGGAACCCAGGCATTCTCCTTTGAAGGCGTGGGGCGCTTTGATGCCGCCGCGGGTGGTTACGCTGGCACGGTAGCGGCCATGAACATGGGCACTGGCGGCATTGAAATTGTCGCGGCCGGCAAGGCCGCCACGCCGGGCTTTCGCGGTGTCACCGTGTATGCAGAGAGCCTCAATGCGCTGGCCCCGGCACGGCTGGTAATCGGCGGCTTGCCGCAGGTCACGTATGGCCAACTCGGCAATTACGTTAACTTTTCGGGCTCCAACACAGGCTCGATCTCCCTGCGTGAAGGCGCAACCTTGGCCGCACCCGAAGTGTTCCTGGTGACCCTGGACGGCGGCATTAACGTGGAGCAGGGCGCTGCAATCAATACCATCGGGCGAGGCAAGGCCAGTTATGACAGCCGTGATGGCTTTGTCTATAACGTGTTCAATAACATGTTGGCGGTGTCCAATGGCTTGATCAATGCGATCAGCGCCGCGCCGGTCGGCGACAGTCTGGATATCCAATTGGCAGTGTGCGCCAGTGCGCCATGCAGCGGCACGACGGCGTTGTACTCCGAAGGCAGCATCGTCGCCCTGACCAGCAAAGCCCTGAAAATGGGCGATGACATTCGTTATGGCACGCGCCATCTCAATTTAGGTGTTTCCAGCATCAACGTCGGTAGCACGGACGCCCTGGCGGCGGCCGCAGCGGCCAATCGCCTGCCGACCGGGATTACCCTCAACCAGCAATTGATCGACCGCTTGCTGCGCGGTGACACGCAGTTCGGCGCGCCCGCCCTGGAAACCCTGCAACTGTCGGCACGCGAGAGTTTCAACTTCTACGGCACCACCGCGCTGGATACTTACGATGCGGTCACCGGCAAGTCCTTGCTGGACAACCTGATGATTTCCACCCCGGCGATCTATGGCGCGGGCAACGCCGCTGATGTGGCCACCCTCCACACCGCAAACTTGATCTGGCAGGGCGCTGACAACCAGCCTTCGGCCCCTATCGCCGGTGGCGCGGGCAGCGGCAGCGGGCGTCTGGACATCAAGGCCGACACCATCACATTCGGCTACGGCAGTTTTGCCCAGCCGAGTAAACGCAAGAGCCAGGACCGCCTGGCCCTGGGGTTTGCCGACGTCAACCTCAACGCCAGCCAGCGCATCACCGCCAATTACACCGGCAGCCTCTCGGTGTATCAAAGCCAAGGCGCGTTTGATCCGCTCAGCGGTTTTGCCTACACCGGCGGCAACTTGAACATTCTGACCCCGCTGATGACCGGCGAGGCGGGTTCGATCAACCGCATCACCGCCGGTGGCGTCATTGATATCAGCGCCGCGCCAGGCACCTATAAAGACGTCAAAGGCATTGGCGCTGAACTGTCCCTCAAGGGCGACAGCATTCGCGTGGCCAGCGCCGTGATCCTGCCCAGTGGCAAGGTCACACTGGACGCCCGGGGCGATGTGGTGCTGACCGATGACGCGCTGCTGGATGTGTCCGGTCGCGCCATCGTGTTTGATGACGTGACCAAGTATTCGGCGGGCGGCGATGTGCAGTTGCAAAGCCGCACGGGCAATGTGCTGCAAGGTGCAGGCTCGACCATCAACTTGTCGGCCACTCACAATCAGGCGGGCAAGCTGCGTGCGGTAGCGCTGGACAGCGGTGCTGGCACGGTCGATCTGGCGGGCAAGATCCTCGCCGGCAGCAGCGGGGTTTATGACGCGGGTGGCACGATCGTGCCGTACCTGGCGGGCTTGCTGGAGATTCAGGCCCAACGTCTGGGTGGCAGTGGCACCCTCACCGAACAATTTGCGGCCCTCAACCAGCGCCTGAACCAGGGCGAAGTGTTTGGCGCGCGCAGCTTCCAGATCAAACAGGGCGACCTGGTGATCGGCAACGACGTCAAGGCCAACAACGTCAGCGTCTCGCTGGACAACGGCAACCTGCGTGTCACCGGGCGGGTGGACGCCAGTGGCGAACGGGTCGGCACCATCAACCTGGCCGCCAAACACGGCCTGACCCTGGACGGCACGGCGGTACTGGATGCCCACGGCAGCCAGTTGCGGGTCGACAGCTATGGCAAGATCATTGATTCGCCGAACCGTGCCATTGTGGTGCTCAGTTCGGGCGAGGGCCCCTTGACCTTGAGCAATGGTGTGAACATCGACCTGCGCCACGGCACCGCGGGCACGCCAGGCAATGACGGGCGCAATCGCGGCACCCTGGAGTTGAACGCACCACGCCTCAACAATACCGACATCGCCATTGATGCTCGGGGTCAGTTGACGATTCAGGGCGCACGTTCGATCGCGCTCAACGGCATGGCCCGTTATGACGATGCACCGACCCACACCGATGACACCGCCAATGGGCGTCCGTATCAGGTGATTGATCAGGCTTACCTGGATCAAAAGCACGCGTTGAGCGTGCAGTTCATCAACGCTGCCCTGAGCAATAAAGACCTGATGAACAACAGGCTTTCGGGGCTGAACAACGCCACTTACGCCGATGCTTTCCATGTGCGGCCGGGCGTGGAAATCGTCAGCAAAACCCCGGACGGCGATCTGGTGGTACAGGGCGACCTCGACCTGTCCGGCTATCGCTATGCCAGCGTTAACCCGCACACCCAGAAGAACAATGCCGTGTACGGCTCTGGCGAAGTGGGCAGCCTGACCCTGCGCGCCGGGGGCGATCTGAACATCTACGGCAGCATCAACGACGGCTTTGCGCCACCGCCGCCGACCGATGACGACAACGGCTGGGTGCTGTTGCCGGGAATTGATTACACCAATGGCACACGGGTTATTCCGGGCAACGGCGTGACCCTGGCGGACGGCACGCTGTTCCCCGCGGGTTCAACCCTCAACTTCGACCTGCCCATCAAGGGCGCAAGGTTGGTTCCGGACAGTCGCTTGCCGGTTGCCGCCACACTCACCCAGCCGCTGGATCTGACCGCCGGAACCGTATTGGCGGCGGCTGTACGGGATGCTTCAGGCAACGTATTGATCGCTGCCGGTACCCGGTTGAGCCAAAATTTGACCTTGCCGGAGGGCACCGTTCTGGATGCCGGGAACGTATTTTCGAGCTACTTGAGTGTCGGGGCGATGATCTGGCCTAAGGGCGTACCGTTGCCCGCCGCCACGAACCCCAACGGCACCAGCGCAGTGGCGCTCAATGGCAACAAGGTGATGCCGCGCGGCGCTCTGCTGCCTGCGGGCACCGACGTCAAATTGGCCTATGGTGCGACTTCCGTGCAACTGCGGGTCGAGGAAGCCGGCAGTCAGGGCAAGAACTGGGGCATTGCGCCCATGCTGACCGAAGGCTCGCAAGCCTGGTCGATCCGCTTGGTGGCCGGGGCCGATACCCAAGCGGCGGACAGCCGTCAGTTGCAACCTGTCCCGGCAACGGGGCACTTGCGCCTGGCCGACACCCATTACGGCTCGTTTGGTAAAGGTGCGCTGGTCTGGACGCTGGATGGCTCGATGGACTGGTTTGGTGATGACAGCATGGTCGGGCAACCGATCGACTTTGTGAACGATGCTTACCCCGGCATGTGCGATGACGCACCGTACTACTGTGCCTCAGGCGGCGGTGCTTATGATCTGGAAATCGGTGGCAGCACGCGCTTCAGCGTGGTGCGTACTGGTGCGGCCGATCTGGAATTGCTGGCCGGCGGCAACCTGAGCATGGAGTCATTGTTCGGGGTGTATACCGCGGGCAGTTCCTCCTATGCCTCCACGGCCAACGACCCTTACAACCTTGCGCGGGGCAAGGGCAGTGATGGCAAGGTGCTGGGTAACGCAGGCGGTAACGAGCAATGGATCGATGGCGGGCCAGACAGCCTGTACCGCGCCTGGTACCCGGACGGTGGCGGCAACCTGTTGTTGAAAGTGGGCGGTAACCTGACCGGCGACATCATGGGCGCGGCGCCGATCGGTTTCGGGCGATTGACCCGCAGCGATGTGGGTCACGACACGGCGAACGTTGGCGATTGGTTGTGGCGCCAGGGCAATGACAAGACGGGCAGCCAGGCGCAATCCACCGCCTGGTGGATCAACTTTGGCTCCTATGTCGTCAATATGTCTGATAACGGCGGTGCTGATCAGATGACCGGCTTCACCGGTTTTGGCACTTTGGGTGGCGGTAACCTGGATGTTGACGTGCGCGGCAATGCCGGGATCAGCAAGCCGCTGGGCTATAGCGATCAGAGCCTGAACGGCCGCAGCCAGGGCCTGGTCCTGGCAGTAGGTAGTACGGGGCGCGTAGGGGCGGATGGCAGCCTGCAACTGACGGGCGGCGGCGATTTGAACCTGCGTGTGGGCGGGGCTGTGAACGGCGCCAGTGACGTCTACCGGGATCACCTCAATGGCGCGCTCGTGAATCTGCGCGGGCATGTACAGATGACCAGCGGCGCGTTGGGCAGCCTGACCTTGCGCTACGGCATCAAAAGCGGCAACCAGAGCCCCAGTGAAGTCCGTGCCCTGGATGCCTTGCGCTCCACCTCGGCCGTGGCCGCTGGCGGCATGAGCCTGTTACCGGGCGACGCTACCTTCAGCCTGGCAACCCGTGGCGACTTGGTCTTGCAGGATGTGTCAGACCCTGGGCGTGCGCCGCAAATGAATGCCCTGGCGTATGAGCGAGGTGGCGTTGCGGGGATCGGACAGAGCTGGTTCAGCCTCTGGACCGAGCGCACGGCCGTGGATCTGTTCTCCAGCGGGGGCAACCTCACACCGCTGACCGAGGCTACGGAAACCGATATGGCAGCGGTTTATCCCGCGACCTTACGCGCCGTCGCAGCCAATGGCAGCCTGTATTACGGCCACTCATCAGCGTTTAACACCGATGACAAAACACTGCGGGCGCTGGTTTTGGCACCGTCGGCCAAAGGCCAACTGGAACTGTTGGCAGGGGACTCTATTTATGGCGGCGGTTTGAGCATCAACCGCTCCAGCGCCGCCCCGGATGCCCTGGCGAGCATCTGGAATCCGGCTTATGTGGGGTACATGAGCAAAATGGTGGTCAACGGCAGCGGCAATCTGGGCAGTGATGGCAACATTGCCCGTTTTGGCCTGCACCCACTGTTTGCGTTTGGCCCCAACACCGCGAGCATGGCCTGGGGCGGTGCCCTTGAGCCTGCGCGTTTCTATGCCTTGAACGGTGATCTGCTGGGTGTGAGCAGCGGGCGCATGCTCACCATCAGTACGTCTACCGATTCACGTTATCGCCAGACCTATTACGAAGGCGCAGGGCCGGTGCGGATGCTCGCCGGGCGCGACATCGTCAGCAGCGGTACGCCGCTGGGGGGTGTTTATGGGGGGCTTAGCAGCACGGGTGAATACACCTTGTTCGGTAACTTGTTTATCCATAACAACCCTAATGACATTTCTATCGTCAGTGCCGGTCGCGACATCCTGTTCAGCAACTACAGCGTGGCCGGGCCGGGTACGCTGGAACTGACGGCGGGCCGTAACATCCTCATGCAAGACAAGGTCAGCGTCACCAGCCTGGGCGGTGTGGCACCCGGCGATACACGCCCAGGCGCGAACATCGTGATGCAAGCGGGCTTTGGCCCGAATGGCGCGGATTTCCAGCACTTTGTCGAGGCTTACCTCAACCCGGCCAACCGGGTTCAGCCAAGTGAAGCGCTGACGACCTTGGGCGGTAAAGTGGCCAAGACCTACGAACACGAGTTGGTGGTGTGGCTGGCTGAGCATTTCGGTTTTATTGGCGACAGCCTGCAGGCCCGAGCCTTTTATGCGGCACTGCCGGTCGAGCAACAGCGCGTCTTCGCCCGTGAGGTTTACTTTGCTGAACTCAAGGCCTCCGGTCGTGAGTACAACGAACAGGGCGGTGTGCGCCAGGGCAGTTATGTGCGTGGTCGTGCGGCGATTGCCGCGCTGTTCCCGGAAAAGGACGTGGCCGGTAACCCGATCACCTACAAAGGCGATATCACCCTGTTTGGTGGCGCGGGCGTACACACCGACTTCGGTGGCTCGATCCAGTTGCTCACGCCTGGCGGTGGCCAAACCTTCGGCATCGAGGGCGCTGCACCTCCGGCGTCGGCGGGCATCATCACTCAGGGCGCCGGGGACATTCAGTTGTACTCCCAGGAGAGCATCCTGCTCGGTCAAAGCCGGATCATGACCACCTTTGGGGGGGCGATCATGGGCTGGTCGGCCGCCGGTGACATCAACGCCGGTCGGGGCTCCAAGACCACCGTGGTCTACACCCCGCCCAAGCGTGTGTATGACGGCTGGGGTAACGTCGGCCTTGCGCCATCCGTGCCGAGTACCGGTGCCGGTATCGCGACGCTGAACCCAATCCCTGAAGTCCCGGCAGGTGACATTGACCTGATTGCACCGCTGGGCACCATTGATGCGGGCGAAGCGGGCATCCGGGTGTCGGGCAACATCAACATCGCCGCCTTGCGTGTCGTCAACGCGGCGAACATTCAGACCCAGGGCAAATCGTCCGGGGTGCCGGTGTCGGCAACCGTCAACACCGGGGCCATCAGTTCTGCCAGTTCTGCGGGCGCGGCAGCGGCTCAGGCGGCGGACAGCGCGGCACGCAGCCAGCAGGCGGCAGCGCGTCAGGCGCGCGCCTCTATCGTGACGGTCGAGGTGCTGAGTTTTGGCAGTGAGCCAGTGCAGAGTGATGTGCAGCAAACCCTGAAAACCACCGGCTACAACCCCAATAGCCCCGTGCAAGTGCTGGGGGCCGGACCTTTGAGTGAGCATGCTCAAGCCAGCCTGACCGATGAAGAACGGCGTCAAATCAGTCTGTAACGATCGCTTCTTTTTGTAGTTCTCCCTTGGGGTGGTCACCGACCACCCTTTTTTTTAACTCACGGCCAGGCGCGATAATTTTATGAATATTCAATGACAACGGTTCAGTCCTGCCCTCTGCCAACGGCCTACCTCCTAAACGTGTCACTCGCCCCACGCGAGAATCAATGAGGATGAGTCCAGATGGTCCGTTGCAAACCACCGGTTAACCCGAAAGCCCAAAGCCCTGGCGGCCAACTCACCCTGCGCCTTAAGCCACTGGCCCATGCCATTGCTTTGCTGATGGTGGCGGGTACTGCCCACGGTGCCCCGGCGTTCAGCTCCGGCTGGTTTGCCGATAAGGGCGCGTCTCAGGCTGCAACCGCTGCGCGCAACAATGCTCAAATACCGAAGATTCCGACGCTGAATCAACAGGCCAAGGCCAATCAGCAGTTGCAACGGTCTTTGACCACCCTGAACACCAGTGTGGCGGCGATTGCTGCGCAGCAAGCCGCGCAGGCTGCCGGACGGCAAGCGGCGTTGGGGCAGGTGTCGAACATCCCGGACGGGCTGGGCAAAGGGGGTTTGCAGGTCGATAACAGCCTGACCCAAGGCTGGACCAACGCCAAAGGCCCGACGCAAACCCAGGCCGGTGGTAAAACCACCGTGACCATCGAACAGACCGCTGACAAGGCGATCCTCAACTGGGAAACGTTTAACGTCGGGCGCAATACCACGGTCGATTTCCAGCAGCAGTCAAACTGGGCCGCGCTGAACCGGGTCAACGATCCGAACGCCAAGCCCAGCGAGATTCAGGGCCAGATCAAGGGCGCCGGTACGGTCATGATCATGAACCGTAACGGCGTGGTGTTCAGTGGTACCAGCCAGGTCAACGTGCGCAATCTGGTGGCCGGCGCCGCGAACATCACCGATGACCAGTTCACCCAACGCGGTATTTATGTCGATGTCGACGGCTCAAAACCGACATTTACCGACGCCGCAGGCAAGGTTGAAGTACAGCGCGGCGCGGTGATTCAGACCCACGCCGCCACGCTGTCAACCGAGTCCGGTGGCTATGCCTTGCTGCTCGGCTCAGAGGTTGAAAACGCCGGCACCATCATCACCGCCAAAGGCCAGACGACGTTGGCCGCAGGTGACAGTTTTTATATCCGCCGTGGCGTCGGGACCTCAGGTAATCAGAACTCCACCACCCGTGGCAACGAAATAGCGACCAGCCTCAAGGCGGGCAGCACGGCGGGCACGGTCGTCAACAATGGCCTGATCATGGCCTCGACGGGTGACGTGACGCTGACCGGGCACAAGGTCGAGCAAAACGGCGTGGCGTTGGCCAGTACTTCGGTGGACACGCGCGGCACGATTCACCTGCTGAACTCGGTCACCGATAAAACCGGCAGCGTGACCCTGGGGCAGGGCAGTACCACCGCGATCCTGCTGGATGCCACGGGCAATACCGCGCTTAACAGTCAGCGTGACAGCGGCCTGATCAACCTTGATGGCCGCCCGAACGCGGTCAATATGCTCACCGGGCAGTTCAACCACCTCAGCACCATCAGCGACCGTATTGATCAGTCCCGGGTCGAGATCGTCAGCGGCGGCACGGTGGAGTTCAAGGACGGCTCCATCACCTTGGCTACTGGCGGCCAGGTCGCAGTCACCGCGGCTCAGCGCAGCCTTGTCCGCGACGGCGCGATGATCGATGTGTCAGGCGCCGTGGGCGTCAAGGTGTCGATGGAATCCAACAACATCAAGATCAACGTGCAGGGTAACGAGCAGCGCGACGCGCCGGTCAACCGTGACGGCGGCAAACTGATCAACAACGATGTGTGGGTTGACCTGCGCGAACTGGTGTTTGTCCCGGCAGGCACCAACGGCTACGCGACGGATCGCTGGTACACCGCCGGAGGCTTGCTGGAAGTGGGCGGCTACCTTGGCACCCAAGGGCACACTGTCGGTGAGTGGATGGCCCAAGGCGGCACGCTGACCTTTACCGGCAATGAAGTGGTCACGGAGAAGAACGCGCAGTTCAACCTGTCGGGCGGCACGGTTGATGTGCAGGGCGGTTACATTCAACAGAGCTGGCTCAAAGGCCCGGACGGCCGCCTGTACGAGTTGTCCAGGGCGCCGGGTGACATTTTGTATTCCGGCTTCTATAAAGGTTTTGAAGACGCCAGCCAACGCTGGGGCCGCACAGATTATTACTACAACCCGTTGATTGCTTCGCAGCGCCGCTACGAGGCCGGTTATACCGTGGGCAGTGACGCCGGCAAGCTGGTTATCGGCACCACCAGCGCTGTGCTTGAAGGCCAGTTGATCAGTGATGTGTTCCAGGGTGATCGCCAGATCAAAACCCCGATCATCAACATCGACGCTTATCAGCAGTCGCAGAAAGCTGCGGCGCAGCGGGCGCAACTGATCATCGGCAGCTACACGCCGGTGTTCAACAAGAGCACCGGGACCTTGCGCTACAGCTTGAACCCGGTCACCGGCGAGATCGTGTTTGACACGGGCGTCGAAAAAATCGCCAACGGCCTGGACCTTTTGGCTGCGCTACCGACAGAGCGTCAAGGCAAAATCATTCTCGACAGTGATCAGCTCAATGGCTTTGAGCTGAGCGCAATCAAAGGTTCTGCCAAGCAGCACATCACGGTCAACAGCGCGCTAAAAGTGGCCGATGGCGGCGATATCACGCTGCTGACCCCACGGGCAGCCATCAATGCCAACCTGACTGCCCACGCGGGCAGCATCAATGCCGGCAACATTTTCCTGCAGGCCGACAGGGAGCGTGACATGGCGGTGGGGGATGTTTACCTGCGGCCAAGCAACGGCACACCGGCGTGGGTCAAGGTGGCTGACGGGGTCAAACTCGACGCGACCGGGCGCTGGAACAACCTCGCGCAGGACGCTGCGAACAACCCTGGCGCGGCCTGGATCAATGGTGGCAAGGTGTCACTGCGCACCACCGGCGACCTGCAGCTGGCGCAAGGCAGTGTGATCGATGTGTCTTCCGGGGCCACCATTGGCCTGGACGGCAAGCTCACCGGCGGCAAGGGCGGCAGTGCAACCCTGGCGGCCATGCAGGCACTTGAGTTGGGCAGTGAGCTACGCGCTTACGGGGTCACGGGCGGCGGCACCCTGGCGGTACAGGCGCGCAAGGTGCAGATCGGCGACACCACCACGGCACCCGACGCCGACACCTTGCATGTGTCCGGTGATTTCTTCAAAAAAGGCTTCTCGGCCTACGACATCACCGGCAACGAAGGCCTGCTGGTCACCGACGGCACACACGTTGATGTCACGATGCCGGTCTACCATCAGGGTGAACAGGCTGCGACCACGCCAACGGGCAGCGACCCGACCACCGCGCTGGAGCGCTGGACCCCGGCGCTGTACCAGGAAAACGCCCTCAAGGGTGTGTTGACCCAGCGCCGTGGCGCCAGCCTCAACTTGAACGCGGGCACCACCATCGCCTCGGGTGCATTGGCTGCGAGCACTGCCCTGACGGTGGGCAAGGGCGCTGTGGTTACCGTTGATCCCGGCCAGGCGATTAACCTGCGCAGCATCGGCCAACTGACGGTCGATGGCACGCTCAACGCCTGGGGCGGCACTGTCAGCCTCGCGGGGTTGGCCAACAGCGAGTCCAATAAAGTCGACGCCATCGGCCATGGCCGTTCGATCTGGATCGGTGAGCAGGCGGTCATTGATGTAGCGGCGCGTGCCGTGACTGGCGTTGACAGCCTTGGCCGTGTCTATGGTCAGGTGCGCAATGGCGGGCAGATTATTGTCGGCGGCGATGTCAATCCGGACACCGGCATCGCCAAGGCCAGCGACCTGTTTGTGGTGGTGCGCGAAGGCGCACGCCTGGATGCATCCGGTACTCAAGCCCTGTTGGACATACCGGGGCAGGGCCGCGTCAACGTGGCCAGCAATGGCGGCAACATTGCCTTCGCTTCCAATAATGGCCTGTACCTGGACGGCAGCTTCAACGCCAATGCCGGTGGCGCAGGTGCGGCTGGCGGGCGTCTGTCGTTGGCCCTGGAAGCTCCGTATTACCTGAAGGAACACGTCACCAACCGGGTGTTGCCGGTGCGTGAACTGGTGCTGAGCCAGCAGCATAAAACCATTGCCTTGGCTGACAGTGCCGAAACAGCGGCAGATTCGTTGGTCTACGGCCACGGCGCACTGGGTGTAGATCAGGTCAAGGCGGGTGGTTTTGACAACCTGACGTTGCTGGTCCGGGGTGTGTTCAGCGTTGACGGTGATATCTCGCTGAACCTGGGGCAAAGCTTGCACCTGTATACCGGCGGCGTCAGCCTGGCACGCAACGCCAACCCGACGTCGCACGTTAACCTACGTGCCCCGCATGTGGTCCTCAGTGGCCTGCTGGAACCGGATAAATCCGGCATGGAAGCCTGGACGCGGCCTTACATCGCTGACACGACGCCAGGGTTCAGCAGCCAGGGCACGTTAGTGGTTGACAGTGACCTGCTGGACATTCGCGATCGCGTTGGTTTCGGCGACACGCTGAGCTTCGATAACGTCCAACTCAACAGCAGCGGCGACCTGCGCTTTCTCGCTGGGCGCGATGGCGGCGATACCTCCAGTGGCTTCAGTACCCAATTACGTACAGCGGGGGACTTGACCCTGCGTGCCGCGCGAATCTACCCGGCCTCTGACATCAACGCCCAAGTGTTGGTGGGCGACGTCAACATCATTAACAATCGGTTGGTTTTCGATCCGACCCGCACCCTGACCATCGAAAAGGTCGGCGATGATCACGGCGTGGCCCCGGACTCGGTGTTCGGGCGTCTGCAACTGGGGGCTTACACCATCAAGCAGGGCGGCGTATTGCGTGCGCCGTTGGGGATGATTGAACTCGGTAACGTGGGCGACTCCCGGGTTGAACTGTTGCCGGGCAGCCTGACATCGGTCAGCGCCAAAGGCCTGGTATTGCCGTATGGCGGCACCGTGGATGATCAGGTTTATCGCTATAAGGGTAAAGACGTGGTCTTCGTCGGCCAGGGTGGCCTGGGACTGACCGGCAGCGGCGAGCTAACGGTCGGGGTCATTTTGGGCGGTGCCAAGGCGACGGTAATGCCTGGTGCCACCCTGGATTTGTCCGGCGGCGGCGAGTTGTTGGGCGCAGGCTTTATTTCAGGGCGCGGCGGTTCGACCGATGCACGTTTCAACCCGCTGGTGCAGTTTGGTGCCAACGGCGGCTTTACCTTGCCGGGCCTCGCGACCAACCCGGTCTACGCCATTGTCCCGGGCGTTCAAGCCGGCTATGCACCGGCCACGGGCGAAGTCGGCGCGAGCACGCCGCTGGTGGGCCAGCAAATCACTATTGGCGCAGGCGTGCCGGGCTTGCCCGCAGGCACCTACACCTTGATGCCGTCCACCTACGCCTTGAAGCCGGGGGCTTTCCGGGTAGAGATCAACGGCCTCGCCGGGCAGGGCAGTGATGGCGCCACCACACTGATGCGCAACGGGTCTTGGTCAACGGCCGGGCAACTGTCGATTATCAATACGGGCATTCACAACAGCATTAACAGCCAGGTGATCCTGACCTCGGCCGATACCTTGCGCCGTTATTCGCAGTACAACGAAACCAGCTACGCCCAATTCGCCATGGCCGATGCCGCCAGGCTCGGTGTGCCACGGCCCATGCTGGAAGTGGACGCCAAAACCCTCAAGCTGGCGTTTACCGGCGGTGGCGGCAAAGACACCTTCACTTTCGACGGCATTGGCAAGTTTGAAGCGGCCAAAGGCGGTTACGGCGGCACCGTGGGCGTTATCAACCTGGGCGGCGCGACCCTCGAGAACCGCTATACCCAAATCGTCGATGCCAACAGCCCCCTGGAGGCCTTCGAAGGGCTGACGCTGACGGCACAAAGCCTTAACAATCTGAATGCCAAGCGCATCCTTATTGGCGGCTTGCCCCAAGTGGAATATGGCCGTAACGGTAATATCGTCAAGTTCCCTTATGGCGTGAACACTCCGGGCAACTCGGTGTTTCTGCGCAGCGGTGCGACCCTCTCGGCACCTGAAGTGATGATCGTGGCAGGCCCCGGCAGCATCGTGATCGAGCAGGGGGCTTCGATTACCACCCTGGGTCGCGGTGCAGCCGCCTATGACGCTCGCGACGGGTTTGTTTACGAGGGCGTGCCGAGCATGCTGGCCGTGTCCAATGGTCTGATCAATGTGCTGCCTTATGTCAACCGCACCGGCGACCCGACGGGCGATATCCAGATCGGAGTGTGCCCGAGCGGCAACTGTTCGGGCCAGACCACGATCTATTCCGAGGGCAGTATCGTTGCCGCCACCGATCAATCCCTGCAACTGGACGATGCCGTGCGTTATGGCACTCGCCACCTGACGCTGGCCTTGAGCAACATCAACGTCGGCAGCACAGCCGGGCTGGCGGATGCGGCCGCGCGCAAGGTGTTGCCAGCGGGCTTGACCCTTAACCAGCAAGTGCTTGAACGCTTGCTGCGCGGTGACACCAGCACCGGTGCCCCGGCGCTGGAAACCCTGCAACTGTCGGCGGGCCAGGCGTTCAACTTCTATGGCAGCACGCTGCTGGACACCTACGACGCCCAGACCGGCAAGTCGTTGCTGAACAATCTGGTACTGTCGACCCCGGCGATCTACGGCTTGGGCAATGCCGAAGATGTCGCGACCATCCACACCGCCAATCTGATCTGGCAAGGTGCCACGGGCGCACCGGGCGCGGTCATCACTGACGGCGCCGGGACCGGCAGCGGACGACTGGATATCAACGCCGAGCGCATCGAGTTTGGTTATGGTCCGTTCGCCCAGCCCAGCAGCAACACCGTGTTTGACCGTCTGGTGCTGGGTTTTGCCAACGTCAACCTGAATGCCAGCGATCGCATCACCGCCAACTACAAAGGCAGCCTGTCGGTGTACCAACGCCAGGGCGCGTATGACCCGGTCACAGGCTTTGCTTACAGCGGCGGCAATCTCAACATCGTGACGCCATTGATGACCGGTGAAGGAGGTTCGCTGAACCGCATTACCGCGGGCGGTGCGATTGATATCTCTTCATCTGGCGGCCCTCGTGGCGCGGTCAACGGCTACGGTGGCGAGCTCTCCTTCAAGGGCGACACCCTTCGCCTGGCCTCGGCGGTGGTGCTGCCGAGCGGCAAAGTCACGCTGGACGCCACAGGCGATGTGGTGTTGACCGATGAATCGTTGATCGACGTGGCCGGTCGTGCCGTGGTGTTCAACGACATCACTAAATACGGTGCGGGCGGCAATGTATTGCTCGACAGCCGTCACGGTAATATCCGCCAGGCGGCGGGTTCGACTATCGACCTGTCAGCCAAACACAACCAGGGCGGCAAATTGCGCGCCGTGGCGCTGGACGTGGCGGGCGGCATGGTGGATCTGCAAGGCAAGATCCTGGGCGGCAACAGCGGTTATTACAATGCCGGTGGCACCCTTGTGCCGTATCAGGGCAGCAGCGTCGAAGTCCAGGCTCAGCGCCTGGGTGCCACAGGTTCGCTGGATCAGCAGTTTGCAGCGCTCAACCAGCGCCTTAATGACGGCGAGGTCTTCGGCGCCCGCAGCTTCCAGCTCAAGCAGGGTGACCTGACCATCGGTAGCGGTCTCAAGGCCAATACCATCAACGTCTCGGTCGACAACGGCACGCTGCGTGTTACAGGCCTGGTGGACGCCAGCGGTGAACGCGTAGGCAGCATCAACCTTGCGGGCAAGCATGGCCTGACCCTGGACGGCAGCGCGGTACTCGATGCCCACGGCAGCCAGGTGCGTGTCGACAGCTACGGCAAAATCATCGATTCACCGAACCGGGCGATGGTGGTGCTGGGTTCCGGCACCGGACAACTGACCTTGGCAGACGGCGTGCGCATCGACCTGCGTCACGGCACTGCCGGCACACCGGGCAATCACGGGCGCAACCGCGGCACCCTGGAAATGAACGCGCCACGCCTGAATAACAACGACATCGCCATTGATGCCAGCGGCCGTCTGGACATTAAAGGTGCGCGGGCAATCACCCTGAACGGCATGGCGACCTACGACGACGCCCCCGTGATGACCGATCCGACCGCCAGCGGCAGGCCGTATCAGGTGATTGATCAGGCGTATCTGGATGGCAAGCACGCCTTGAGCACGGCGTTTATCAATGCCGCGTTGCAAAACAGCAACCTGCTGAACAACAAGCTGGCCGGGTTGAACAACGCCACCTACGCCGACGCTTTCCACCTGCGTCCGGGCGTGGAAATCATCAGCAACACCGCGAATGGCGATCTGGTGGTGCAGGGCGATGTCGACCTGTCCGGCTATCGCTACGCCAGCCTCAACCGCAACAGCCAGAAAACTTCGGTGTACGGCTCGGGTGAGTCCGGCAGCCTGACCCTGCGTGCCGGGGGCGACCTGAGCATCTACGGCAGCATCAACGATGGCTTCGCGCCGCCGCCGGAAACAATGGATGACAACGGCTGGGTGTTGTTGAAAGGTCGAGACTTTACCAGCGGCGACACCATCGTGCCGGGCAATGGCGTGGTGCTGGCGGATGGCACCACCTACATGGCCGGCTCGGTACTGAATTACGATTTGCCGATCAAAGGCATGACCGTGGAGGCCGGGACGCGCTTGCCTGCGCGGGCAACATTGGCACAAGCGCTGACCTTGCCTGCCGGCACCGTGTTGGCGGCTGCGGTACTCGACGCTTCGAGTAACACGCTGCTGGCAGCAGGCACCTTGCTGAACCAGCCGTACACCTTGCAAGCCGGTACTCAACTGGAAGCCGGGACCTTGTTGGGTCAGTCCGCCTCGCTGCGCGCCATGGTCTGGCCAAAAGGCGTGCCATTGCCTGGCATGGCACGGCCCCTGAATACGATTGAAAATACCGTCACCCTGGATGGTGACATTACCTTGGCGCGCGGTGCGCTGATTCCGGTGGGCACCAACGTCAAGTTGGTGGGCGACGTGGATTCGATTCAGTTGCGCCCTGAAGTGGCCGGGCGTCAGGGTAAAGTCTGGGCCATTGCACCGATGCTGGCCGAGGGCTCGCAGTCGTGGTCGTTGCGTCTGGTTGCCGGGGCGGACACGGAGGCAGCCGACAGCCGCCTGCTTCAGCCGCACCCGAGCAGCGGTACATTGCGCCTGGCCGACAGCCACTACGGCATGTTTGCCAAAGAGCTGCCACCTAAAGGCGTGCTGGTCTGGAGCGCCCATGCGGTCATTGACCTGGGCGATGCCGGGGTTGTGGTCAAGGAAGGTGATCCGATCGATCAATCGGTTCTGGATGAGTTTGGTCTGGGCACGATTGCTGAGTTCTGCAGCAACTTTGCGGAATACTGCCAGGCCAAAACCACCTATGTGTGGACCGAGTACGCCGCGGCTGACCTTGAGAGCATCGGTATCATCGTTGAGGTGGGCGGCGTGATCGATGACCAGTTCCTGGCGGACCTGGGGGTTGAAGGCGGCGCGTCTAAGTTCTGTGTAGATTCACCGGACTATTGCTTGTCCAAAAGCCCCAAGGAATATGCCCCGCTGCCCACCAGTTCGAGCTTCAGCGTCGTGCGTACCGGCACCGGCGACCTGCAATTGCTCAGCGGTGGCAACCTGAGCGTGGACTCGTCTTACGGCGTTTACACGGCGGGTACTTCGTCTACCGGTACTTATGCGGGCGATCCTTTCAACCAGCCACGGGCGTTGCTGGGCGGCAGCACTGTGCTCAAGGAAAACCCCAGCTACTTCGAGCAGTTCGTCAACGGTGGCAGCGAAAGCCTGTACCGCGCCTGGTACCCCGAGGCGGGCGGTAACCTGACGCTGAACGTCAATGGCAACCTCACCGGCAACCTCGACAACGGCGGGCGCTATAGCCAGTTCAGACCCAACCCCGATGACTACGGCAACAACCGGGCGGATGTCGGTAACTGGCTCTGGCGTCAGGGCAGCGGCGATGTGGCCACGGGCGGGCAGGCGCAGCCGACGGCCTGGTGGATCAACTTTGGTACGTACACCAACATCATTTCTGACAACCTGATTGGCTTCACCGGCTTCGGTACCTTGGGTGGCGGTGACCTGGACGTGACCGTAGGGGGCGACGCGGGCTCCTTGAAAGCACCGACACCCACGCCCGATGGCAACAACAAACGCACCCAGGGCCTGGTGCTGGCCGTTGGCAGTACGGGCCGGGTGAGCAGCGATGGCAGCCTGCAACTCACCGGTGGCGGCGATCTGCGTCTGCAGGTCAGCGGTGCGCTCAACCCTCAGGCTCTCATCGAAACGCTCGGCAATCGTGACGGTGTGTTGATCAACACACGCGGCAATGTGCAAGTGCAGGCCGGCAGTATCGGGCGCATCGACACTGTCTACGGCACTTCGGCCCAGGTGCCGGGTGATGTGCGTGCAGCAGAACCGTTGCGCGCCAGCCGCAGCAAACCGCAAGGCGGGATAACCCTGGTGGCAGGCGATGCCGCGTTCAGCCTGCACACCTTGGGCGACCTGGTGGTACAAACGGTTGAGGATGCGGGGCGTGTGACGCAGTACAACCGATCGGCCTTCAGTCGTGATGGTCTCAATGGCGGCTCCAGCAGCTGGTTTACCTTGTGGACGCCTGATACGGTCGTCGACCTGTATGCCGAAGGGGGCAACCTGACGCCCTTCATGGTGGGCTCGAACACCGACATGGCGGTAGTGTATCCATCGATCCTCAGGGCGACCGCCGCCAGTGGCAGTTTTTACTACGGCAAGGCCGGCACCACCCGTGATTACGCGAGCTACACCTACCCGCTGCTCCTGGCACCGGGCAAAAACGGGCAACTGCAGTTCCTTGCGCAGGACTCGATTTACGCCGGTGGCTTTAGCGTTACCCAATCCAGTACAGCGCTCAGCAGCATCGCTACCCCGTGGAATCCGGCCTTTTTTGCCACACTTGGGCGGCAGAACTACAGCAACCTGTCACAAACCGGCAACTACGGCACTTACGGCAATGGCGGGCTGTCACTGTTTACGTTTGGTCCGGGTACAGCCTCTGAAGCATTGAGCAATAGCGCTGATCCTGCGCGCTTCTATGCAGTGAAGGGTGACCTTGTGGGCGTCAACAGCGGCCGGATCATTGCGTACCAAAACGCCAACGTGGCTCATGTCGGCGAGACCTGGTACGAAGGCAGCCGTCCAGTGTGGATGATGGCCGGTCGCGATATCGTCAGCAGCGGTGCCAACCCGGGTGACAATGGCGAAATTTATCCGGGCGTGATCACCACGGGTAACCTGTTCGTTCATAACAACGCGACCGACATCTCCATCGTCTCGGCCGGGCGCGACATCATTTACAGCAGCTTCAACATTGCCGGCCCGGGCGGGCTAGAGATCACCGCCGGGCGCAGCATCGTCATGGACGACAAGGTCAGCGTGACCAGCATCGGGCCGATCATGGCCGGTGATTTGCGTCAAGGCGCGAGCATTGCCATGCAGGCCGGTACGGGCGCCAACGGTGTGGACTACCAGCGTTTTGTCGAGGCTTACCTTAACCCGGCTAACCAACTGGCCGTGGGTGAACCGTTGTCAGTGTCGGGCGGTAAAGTGGCCAAGACCTACGAGAAAGAGCTGGTGGCATGGTTGGCTGAGCGCTTTGACTTTGCCGGTGACAGCGAGCAAGCAATGGCTTACTTCAAACAATTGCCAGGCGAGCAGCAGCGCGTGTTTGCCTGCGAGGTGTATTTTGCCGAGCTGCAGGCAGGCGGTCGCGAGTACAACCAGGCCGGTGGCGTGCGTGAAGGCAGCTATGCTCGTGGCCGGGCTGCGATTGCGGCGCTGTTCCCGGAGAAGGACGTGGCGGGTAACCCAATCGCTTATCAGGGTGACATCCGCATGTTTGGCAGCTCCGGGGTTCACACTGACTTCGGTGGCACCATCCAGATGCTCACCCCGGGCGGCAGCCAGACATTCGGCATCGAGGGTATCGCACCGCCAGCTTCGGCGGGCGTCATCACCCAGGGCGCGGGCAATATCCAGTTGTACTCTCAGGGCAGCATCCTGCTCGGCCAAAGCCGGATCATGACCACCTTCGGGGGTTCGATCATGGGCTGGTCCGCCGAAGGTGACATCAACGCCGGCCGAGGCTCGAAAACCACCGTGGTCTACACACCGCCGAAACGTACCTATGACAACTGGGGCAACGTCGCCCTGTCGCCTTCGGTGCCAAGTACCGGTGCGGGTATTGCCACGCTCAACCCGATCCCGGAAGTGCCGGCAGGCGACATCGACCTGATTGCACCCTTGGGCACCATTGACGCGGGCGAGGCGGGGATTCGCGTGTCGGGCAACATCAACATCGCCGCCTTGCGTGTCGTCAACGCGGCGAACATCCAGACCCAGGGCAAATCGTCCGGGGTGCCGGTGTCGGCAACCGTCAACACCGGGGCCTTGTCTTCTGCCAGCTCGGCGGGCGCGGCAGCGTCCCAGGCAGCCGACAACGCCGCGCGCAACCAGCAAGCGGCGGCGCGGCAGCAACGTGCATCAATCGTCACCGTTGAAGTCTTGAGCTTTGGCAGTGAGCCGGTGCAACACGGGCCGGAACAAACCCGGGCGCAGCCCGGTTACAACCCCAACAGCCCAGTGCAGGTGCTGGGCGCCGGGCCACTGAGTGAACAGGCACGTGCGAGCTTGACCGACGAGGAGCGAGGTCAGATCAGCCTGTAACCGCAGCACATTTTTGTAGTTCGACCTTGGGGTGATCATTGATCACCCCTTTTTTTTTTGCTGCTCATTTCTCTGTAGGAGTGAGCTTGTCTCGCGATCTTTTAACGATCAAAAGATCGCGAGACAAGCTCGCTCCTACAGGGATTTTGGTGCGGTTGAAGGTCCTGTTTAAAAAGATGAATGAAGCTTTTATGACATCAGTTCGGTAGCCCCCGACCACGCCGGTCTTACCTGTGTAACGCGCTAGGCAACGGGTTTTATTACGGCAATTTAGGGGGCGGTGTGGAGCATTTGTTCAAGTCAATCAGGCCGGTCGGCGGCGCAGCGCTGTGCTGGCTGGCGCTGGCGCAGCCGGTACTGGCGCAAGAGCAAGGCGCGCAGGCGCAAGGTGCAGAGCGGCGGGTAGACGTCAACGAGTACTTCGTACGCGGCAATACCGTGCTCGACGCGCAGGCCATCGAAGAAGCGGTGTATCCCTTCTTGGGGCCGCAAAAAACCTTGAGTGATATCGAGGGCGCCCGCGATGCCCTGCAGAAGACTTACCAGGACCGCGGCTATCAATCGGTGTTTATCGAACTGCCCGAGCAGAAAGTCGACGACGGTATCGTGTACCTGCAAGTCAGCGAAACCAAAGTCGGGCGGGTACGGGTGGTGGGCGCCAAGCACTATTCGCCTGTAGAAATCCGGGAAGAAGTGCCGGGCCTCAAGGAAGGCACCGTGCCGGATTTCACCAGCGTGCAAACCCAGCTCGCAGGCATCAACCGCAACGCCGGGCGCCAGGTCACGCCACTCGTCCACGAAGGGCAACGCCCCGGCACCATGGACATTGACCTGCAAGTCGAAGACCAAAGCCCCTGGCATGCCAGCCTGGGCCTGAACAACGACTACAGCGCCGACACCAAAAGGCTGCGCAGCGTCGCCACCGTGGGTTACGACAACCTCTGGCAGTTGGGCCACAGCGTTTCCCTGACGTTCTTCACCGCCCCGCAAGACATGGATAACGCCAAAGTCTGGTCCGGTTCTTATACCGCGCCTTTGAGCGAACGCTGGAGCCTGCAGTTCTCGGGTTATCAGTCGGACAGCAACATCGCCACCATCGGCGGCAGCAACGTGTTGGGTAAAGGTCATTCTTACGGTGTGTCGGCCATCTACAGTCTGCCGTCGAGCGGCACATGGGCCAACTCGCTGTCGGCCGGGGTCGATTTCAAAGACTTCGATGAGCAACTGCGCTTTGGCGAAAGCAACGACAAGGTGCCGCTCAAGTACGCGCCGCTGACCTTTGGCTACAACGGTTACAACTACACCGAACAAACACAGCTGGGGCTGGGCCTGAACCTGGTGATCGGCACCCGGGCTTTTTTCGGTTACGGCAGCGACTCCCAGGAATTTCGCGACAAGCGCTGGGATGCGAGCCCGAGTTTCGCCGTGCTCAAGGGCGACGCCAACCTGACCTCTACGTTCAAAAACGACTGGCAACTGGCGTCCAAGGTCGGCTTCCAGTTGGCCTCTGGCCCGCTGGTGTCCAACGAACAGTATTCCGCCGGCGGCGCCACCTCGGTGCGCGGTTACCTCGCCGCCGAGCGCACCGGTGACGAAGGCTACCTGCTCTCGCAAGAAGTACGTACCCCGTCGCTGGCCAAATACCTCGGCAGTTATGTGCAGGAATGGCGCTTTTACGCCTTTGCCGACGCGGCACAACTGTACCTGCGCGACGCGCTGGAAGAGCAAGAAGACGACTACCGCCTGGCCAGTGTCGGCCTCGGCACCCGGGCCAGTTTGAGCAAGTGGCTGTCCGGCAGCCTGGACTGGGGCTACCCGCTGATCGATGGCCCGAACACCCAAAAACATGACTCTCGACTGCACTTCAGTGTGCAGGCGACTTTCTGATTCGCTTTCACGGAGATCCGTTCACATGCAACGCATATTAATGAGTCTGTTGATTTGCCTGGGCTTCGCGCTCCCGGCCACCGCCCATGCCTGGTGGCAGGATGACTGGCACTACCGCAAACAGATTTCGGTGGACACCACGCCACAAGGCGCGGCCATTAATGACCCGCTGGGCCGCACTGCGTTGCTGGTTCGCCTGCACACCGGCAACTTCACCTTTGACGGGGTCAAGGAAGACGGTTCAGACCTGCGTTTTGTCAGTGCTGACGACAAGACGGTGTTCAATCACCAGATCGAAAGTTTTGACCCGCTGATGGGCATGGCGCTGATCTGGGTCGATGTACCCAAGGTCGAAGGCGGCCAGCGTCAAGACCTGTGGATGTACTACGGCAATCAGAAAGCCGCGGCCACTTCGAACGGTCAGTTGACGTTCGATCCGAACTACACCGCGCTTTACCATTTTGAAGGCGCCAACGGCACACCGGCACGTGACACCACGGCGTACGGCAACACTGCACAAAACGCCACCGGCACCAGCATTGACGGAGTTATCGGGCGTGCCTTGCAGCTTGGCGGCCAACCTGTGTTGCTGCCAGCCAGCCCGTCGCTGCAACACAACGCGGGTGCTGCGTTCACCTTCAGCACCTGGTTGCGTCTGGACCAGCCGGCCGGTGAGCAACTGTTGCTGGCCCGCCGTGAAGCCGGTCACAGCCTGTTGGTCGGTGCCGATCAGGGCGTGCCTTTTGTTGAAATCGACGGCCACCGTGCCGTCTCGAACCAGCCACTGAACCCGGGCCAATGGCAACACCTGGCACTGACTAGTGAAGGCGAAAAAACCTCATTGTTTGTCAACGGCCGTGAAGCCGCCAGCCTGGCAGTGGCCATGCCTGCCTTCAACTCACCGATGGCCATTGGTGCCGACGTGCCGCAGGCCGCTGACGCTGAGCCAAGCCACTACCAACCGTTGAATGGGGCCATTGACGAGTTGCGCCTGTCCAAGGTCGCCCGCCCGGCCAGCCTGCTGCTGGCAGATGCCACCGCGCAGGGTTCCGAGTCCAAACTGGTTGCCTATGGCGTTGATGAAGAACAGTCGGGCTTCGGCTTCGGCAGCCTGGGTTTTCTGTTCAATGCCGTGCCGATGGATGCCTGGATCATCATTTTGGTGCTGGTGGGCATGATGATTCAGTCGTGGATCATCATGATCCGCAAAAACCGCATGGTCACTCGCGTCAGCAAGGCCAACGAAGTGTTCCGCGAGCAGTTCGCCCAAGTTGGTACGCGTCTGGAAATGTTTGCCGATGACAAGGCCCTGGCCGAGCGTCTGACCCATTCGCCGCTGTGGCGCCTGTACCTGGTGGCGGTCAAGGAAATCCGTACCCGCCGTGCCCAGGGCGCTGATACCTCGTCGGTGTCTGCCGCCACCATCGAAGCGATCCGTTGCTCCATGGACGGTGTGCGCACCCGTGAAAACCAGCAACTGAGCTCAAAGCTCTCGACCCTCTCTAATGCCATCGCCGGCGGCCCTTACATCGGCCTGCTCGGTACGGTCATGGGGATCATGGTGGTGTTCCTCGGCACCGCGATGGCCGGTGACGTGAACATCAACGCCATTGCACCGGGTATGGCGGCCGCCTTGCTGGCCACGGCCATGGGCCTGTTCGTCGCGATCCCGGCACTGTTTGGCTACAACCGCCTGATTACCCGCAACAAGGAAGTCAGCGCTGACATGCGGGTGTTCGTCGATGAGTTCATCACCCGCCTGGCGGAAATGCACGGCGAGAGCCAATTCAGTGAAGCAGCGCATCAGCGCGGCCATCACGCCTACGCCGCGTTGCCGGCCTGAGGAGAAACGTCATGGCTTCTGTAAACGCCGCCCACGACGATGACGATGATGCCGCCGTCGACAGCATCAATATCACGCCCCTGGTAGACGTGCTGATGGTGGTGTTGGTGATGTTCATCCTCACCGCCACCGCACAAGTGTCGGGCATCCAGATCCACCTGCCTAAAGCCAGTGCTTCGGTGTCGTTATCCGAAGCCAAGACCAAGGCTATTTCGGTGAACGATGCCGGGCAGGTGTTCCTCGATGCCTACCCGGTCACCTTGAGCGAACTGGAAGAACGCCTGCGTATCGAGAAGGCGCAAAGCCCGGATTTCCCGGTCATCGTGCGCGGTGACGCCATGGTCCAGTACCAGAAAGTCATTGAAGTGCTCGACCTGCTGCGCCGCCTGGAGTTGTCCCAGGTCGGCCTGGTCACCGGCAAACCGAGTCAGGGCTGATACGACATGAGCGCACAGACTCCAAACACGCTCTTGCGCCCGCTGAAATGGGGCGCAGGTCTGCTGCTGGGCGGTGTTGCTGCCTGGTTTATCTGGCAGTGGGCCAATGACATGAGTGGCGTACGCCGGGAGGCACCGAAGGTGCCAACAATTATCCCGTTGCCGCCACCACCGCCACCGCCGCCAGAAAAACCCAAGGAGCCTGAACCGCAGGTGGAAGAAAAGGTGGTTGAGCCCGAGCCTTCACCGGAGCCCGAAGACGTCAAGCCCGAGGAAGAAGCACCGCCGTCACCGGCAGATGACCTGGCCAACCCGATGCAGATCGATGGCGACGCCCAGGCCGGTAACGACGGGTTCAACGTCGGCGCGGGCAAGGGCAGCGGCATGGCCGGTTCTGGCGGTGGCGGCCTGGGTACCGGGACGTACAAACAATACCTGGCGGGGGTCTTTCAGCGCCTGCTGCGCGAAGACCCGGAACTGCGCAAGAAGGCTTACCAGGTGCAGGCCGACCTGTGGCTGAGCGCGGATGGCCAGGTCACCCGTGTGGTGCTGGTGCAGTCCAGCGGTGACGCCCAAACCGATGCTCAGGTGCTGGCTGCCTTGCGTGCGCCGCATGCCACGCAGCGCACACCGGCTTCGCTGACCTTGCCGGTACGACTGTCCCTGAAGGGCCGTCGTCCGGAGTGATTGAACTTTTTTTGCAGTTTTTTACAGGAGTTGTGAGCACATGATTTCCCCCGTGAATCGACTGACCCTGGCGGTCGGCATGGTCATCGCGACCCTGGTTGGCCCCGCATCGGCAGCGACTGCCGCGCCCTCGGAAAACGCCACGATCAACCTGATCCGCCTGCTGGTCGAGCAAGGCGTGCTCAAGCAAGCGGCCGCTGACGGGCTGATTGCCCAGGCCGAACGTGAAGCTCAACAAGCCCGTCAGGCCAGCGCAGCCCCGGTGGTTGCCGCTGGCCCTGTGGCAGCGCCTGGCGATGTACGGGTGCAATACGTGCCGACCGCCGTGCGTGACCAGATCCGTGATCAGGTCAAGGCTGAAGTGATGGCCACCGCCAAGCAGGAAAACTGGGCTCAGCCCAACACCTTCCCGGAGTGGGCTTCACGCATCAGTTTTGACGGCGACATCCGCCTGCGCGACGAATCCCGTTACTTCTCGGGCCACAACAGCAATGAAATCGTCGACTACGCCAAGTTGAACGAAAACGGCCCTTACGACGTTAACAAAGACAGCAACACCAAGATGCCGCCGTTGCTGAACACCCGCGAAGACCGCGAAAACCTGCTGCGCCTGCGTGCGCGTCTGGGCATGAAAGCGATCATCTCGCCGGAATGGACGGCGGGCATCCGGGTCGGCACCGGCAATGACAACAGCCCGGTATCGGCCAACCAGACCCTGGGCGGCGGTTTTGGCAAGAAAGACCTGTGGCTTGATCAGGGTTACTTGAGCTGGAAAGCCATGCCGGGCCTGACCTTGACCGGCGGCCGCTTTGCCAACCCGTTCTACTCAACGGACATGATGTACTCCAAAGACCTGAACTTTGACGGGATCGCAGCCAACTTCAATCACACGTTCAACAAGGATTGGGGTGTGTTCGCTACGTTGGGCGCGTTCCCGGTTGAGTACAGTTCGGACACCGCGAGCAGCAACGGGCTGGACAAGGAAGACAGCAAAAACAAGTGGATGTTTGGCGGCCAGATCGGCGCTGACTGGAAGCTCAACAGCGACAACAGCCTGAAGGGCGCGCTGGCTTACTATCGCTTTGAAGACCTTGAAGGCAAACGTTCTGCCCCGTGCAAGCCGTGGCAAGGCCAGCCAGGGTGCGACACCGACGGTTCCCGCCTGACCTTTATGCAAAAGGGCAACACGGTGTTCTTGCTGCGCGACATCGTGCCGAACCCGGATACCCCTGGCCTTACGCCACAGCCTCAGTTTGTCGGCCTGGCCTCCAAATTCGATGTGCTTGACCTGAACCTGGCATGGGACGCCCAACTGCCGGAAAACCTGATGCTGCGCACCCAGGGCAACTACATCCGCAACCTGTCATACAACAAAGGCAAGATGCTCAAGCGCTCGGAAGGCGAGATCGTCAACAACCTCAACAGCAGCGGCGAGTTTGAGAGTGGCGGCAACGCAATGATGCTGCAATTCACCCTCGGTAACGCGCTGGAAATGCGCAAACGTGGCGACTGGAACGTGCTCGCGGGCTACAAATACATCCAGCCTGACGCCTTGCCGGACGGCTTCAACGACTCGTCCTTTCACTTGGGCGGCACCAATGCCAAGGGCTATTTCGTCGGCGGCAGCTACGGCATCGACAAAAACATCTACGCCAGTGCTCGTTGGTTGAGCGCCTCCGAAGTGTATGGCGCGCCGTTTGAGGTCGACGTCATGCAACTGGAACTCAACACGCGCTTTTGATGCGCCGGGAGAAACCACATGAACACCCGAATTTGCGGCCTGGTACTGGCCTTGGGCAGCCTGGCCGCGACCGGTGCATCAGCCGAAGGTATGGAGGAGCGCCTGCGCACGCAATTGCGCAGCACCACTGCGCAATTACAGACGCTGCAAAGCGAGCAGGCCCAGGCCAGCGCCGCGCGCATCGCTGCCGAAAACCAGGCTAAACAGGCGCAGGCACAGATCAAGCAATTGACCGCCGAGCTTGAGAAAACCCGAGGCATGGCCGAGCAGTTGGTGGGTCAGCAACAGAACCTGCACAACCAGGCGCAAGCTCAGGTAGCGGCGAGCAACGAACAGACCGGCAAGTTTAAAAAGGCCTATGAAGACCTTTTGCAACTGGCGCGGGGCAAAGAAGCCGAACGTGCACGCTTGCAGACGCAATTGACCGAACGTGACACACACCTGCAGCAATGTGCTGCCAAGAATCAACAGATGTACGGCGTGGCCCAGCAACTGCTCGCGGCTTACGAAAAAATCGATGTGGCTGAGGTGATGAGTATTCGCCAGCCATTCGCCAGCGGCGCACGGGTCAAGTTCGAAGAACTGGCCCAGGGCTTTGGCGACGATTTGTACAAGACCCGGTTTGATGCACCTCAAGCAGCCCTCAATCATTGATAGACAAGGAAGCACACCATGAGCGATTTGATCACTAGCGTTACCGTCCAGACCCTGACTGAGCTGCTGCAAGCGGCAGGCTACCGCGTCAACGAAACCGAACAGAACGGCATCGTGCAACTGCTCAGCGCCAGCCAAGGCATCGGTTTTGCCGTGCGTTTCGGTAACCCGGCAGTGGAGCAGGGCAGCTACGTTGACTTTACCTACAGCTGTGCATTGCGCGTTCAAGGCCAACTGCCACAAGGCCTGACCGAAGTGTGGAACGCTTCGCGGCGCTTTGCTCGCCTGTCGCTGCAGGGCGAGTTCTTGCTGATGGAAATGGACGTGGTCGTGGCCGGAGTCGGTGAAGTCCACCTGCGCAGCCAGCTGGAGCTATGGGACCGCTTGCTGCAAGAGTTCATCGTGTACCTGCGTGAATACAGCCAGCAAGCGGCGCAGTTGGCAGCCCAGGCCGAGAAACAAGAACAGACCGAGTCTGTCGACAACCGCGAAGAGGCGACTGCCCTGTGAAGAAACCAACCCTGGTGGTCGGCGCGGGCGCGTTGACCTTGCTGGTGGTAGCGGTGGTATTGAGCCTGCGTCCGGGTAGCGACCCGGTTGCCGCTCAGCAACCGGCGCCGGTCCTTGATCTGCAGCAAAGCGGCCCTGCGGTCGCCCGCCTGGGCAGTCAGCAAATAGATGTCCAGGAACTCAAGTCGGTGATGGCGACTTTACCGCCCGAGGCCCGCGAGCAACTGCGCAGCAACCGCAGTGCTCTGGAGACCTGGCTGCGTTCCCGATTGGCACAAAAGGCCGTTCTGGAACAAGCCGATGCCCAGGGCTGGCGTCAGCGCCCCGAGGTTGAGCAACAGACTCGCGCTGCCGCCGAGCAGATCGTATTCCGCGATTACATGTTGTCGGTCAGCGAAGTGCCGGCCAACTACCCGAGCGCCGCCGAACTGCAAGCGGCCTATGACAGCGGCAAGGCTCAATGGGGGACGCCGGCACAGTATCAAGTCAGCCAGATCTTCCTCGCAGTGGGCCCGGGGCAACGCGCAGAAGGGGTGCGCCGCCAGGCGTTGGAGCTGAGCCGCAAGGCTCAAGAGGCGCCGGGTGAGTTTGCAGAACTGGCGACCCAGTACTCGCAAGAGCCCAACAGCGCCGGGCATGGCGGGGATATCGGGATGCAGCCGCTGGAACAGCTGCTGCCAGAGGTACGTGGCGTGGTCTCGCGGCTCAAGGTCGGTTCAGTGTCGGATGTGGTGCAAAGCTCGGCGGGTTTTCATGTGCTCAAGCTCACGGCCCAACAGCCTGCACGTACCGCCACCCTCGACGACATGCGCGAGCGCCTGACTCAGGCCTTGCGCGCCCAGCGTCAGGAGCAAATCGCCAAGTCGTATCTGGAAGGCATGCTCAACACGGCAACCCTGAGCATCGATGGTGCGCAGTTAAACAAAGTACTTGAGTAAACCCCGCGCAAGGACGCGACACTGCAACAGGCTGCGATTACCAACAAAATCAACAGATCGCAGCTTGCCCCGCGCCGGCACCAAGACAGGGAGTCACCCTACATGGCATTTCAAGAATCGGCTGCACCCCAAAGCAACACCGGCTACCGCAAATCCTGTGAATTGCCAGAACCAAGGATGCTTCTGGCGAACACCCTGAGTAGCGATGTAGCGCGATTTTTTCTGGTGAGCGCCCGCTGTGGCTGCTTTACCCAGGCAGCACGCAGCCTGAACATCAAGGCCACGCTATTACGCAGGCAACTGACCCAACTGGAAGATCGCCTCAACTGTACATTATTCAACTATCAGGGCAGGTCGCTGGTACTCAGCCCTGAAGGCCAACGATTGCAGGCCCAACTGATTGCCCTGGCGGACGCAGAGCAATTATCGGTGGCCATGGCCGAGCAACCGCGCATTCGCCTGGCCGTCGCCGAAACAATCCTGCACGACATCCTGGGGCGTGACCTGATTGCCTTGTTACGCCGAAATGCCAGCATCCGCCTGGACATCATCTCGCTGAAAAACCACCACGCCTTGCAAACGGTCGAGGCTGACGTGGTGCTGTGGCTCTCAGATATGGACCCAACCCCGTCGGGCCCGAGTTTCGCCGTTGAGTCCGTCAGGCCGCTGGCGCGCCTGCACTACCTGCCGCACATCGCCAAACGTTACTCGCGGCTAATGACCCGCCCAGAAACCCTCGACGACCTGGCTGACTACATGCTGGTGCAGTGGCACCCGGACCAACAGGTACAGGTGCTGCAGCCATGGAATACGCTGGTGGAACAGCGTCAGGCGGCGGTGGTGCACGTACACGATTACTCATTGATGCTGGAAATGATCCGCTGCGGCGCCTGCATCGGTTTACTGCCGCGCTACATGAGCCACTGTGATCGCGGCCTCACCGCCATCCCCGGGCTGCTGCCCGCAAATCTGGAGCGGCAGGCCTGGCTGGCCGTCAATGCCGCCGCAGCATTCCCGCAAGAGGCACAGCGGCTGGTGGACCTGATCGTCAGCACCTTTGAAGGGCGCAAAGAGTGGTTTGATTGACACTCGTGGGTGCCAAGGGGTTTTTGAACGGTCGGGGAGTCAATTCGCTTTGTTGAAGGTCGTACTGAGTGTGCCCACCACACATCCGCACGATCAATCATGAGAAGGAGCAGTGATGAACATCCAATTCAATGACAAACGCGCACTGGTAACGGCTTCCACCGGGGGTATCGGTTTTGCCATCGCCCAGGGCCTGGCAGAGGCGGGCGCACAGATCGTCCTCAATGGTCGCAGCACGGAGTCTGTGGCTGAAGCCGTCGCCAGGTTGACGAAAGCGGTGCCGGGCACGTCGGTGCAGGGTATTGCTGCTGACTTGAGCACCGCCGAGGGTGTTGCGGCGCTGGTTCGTGATGCCGGTGAGGTGGATATTCTGGTGAACAATGCCGGTATCTATGGGCCTCAGGACTTTTACGAAACCGATGACGAGGTCTGGGACAGCTATTGGCAAACCAATGTGATGTCCGGGGTTCGCTTGAGCCGGGCATTGCTGCCGGCCATGGTCAATAAAGGCTGGGGGCGGGTGGTGTTTATGTCGTCGGAGTCGGCACGCAATATTCCGGCTGACATGATCCATTACGGCGTGTCCAAGACAGCGCTACTGGCGTTGGCGCGAGGGCTGGCCAAGCGGGTTGCAGGTAGCGGTGTGACCGTTAACAGCGTGTTACCGGGCCCGACACTCTCGGACGGGGTTGCAAACATGCTGAAAGACGAGGTTGAGCGTACGGGTAAAACCCTGGAGTCAGTGGCGACTGCATTTGTTTTACAGCATCGGCCCAGCTCGATCATTCAGCGCGCAGCAACGGTTGAAGAAGTCGCCAACATGGTCGTCTACGTGTGTTCACCTCAGGCGTCGGCGACGACAGGGGCGGCACTGCGGGTAGACGGCGGTGTGGTAGATGACATCGTCTGACCTAACGCTCTCCATGCGGTCGTTGTCCAACCACAGGTCTATCAAGGTGGTGAGATAACGGCCGTGTTATCCAACCGGGGGGGTGAATCACTCTTTTACGTCCATGAACTCTTTGGCCCAAGCCACGTAGTCTTCCGGCTGGGTGTAGGTGTGGGTCAGTTCGGTAGCGCTGAGGTTATTGGTGCTGTTGGTCAGGTGACGTTGGGCACGCAGGCTGTCGTAGGTGGCCTTGATCGACGCAAAGTAAGCGGCATGACCGGCGACGACAATGCGTACACCCAAGCTGGCCAGACGCTGGCTGTCATTGAGTTTCGGGTTGCCATATGTCACCAGCATCAACGGCACTGTGAGCTTCTCGGAAATTTGCTCAAGCTGGGCAAAGTCGTCGATCCCCACGATGCAAATGCCGTCTGCACCGGCTTTTTCATAAGCCTGGGTGCGTTTGATCACGTCTTCGGTAGACAACACGCCAGCGTTGGTCCGCGCGATGATCGAGAGCGCCGGGTCTACACGGGCTTCCAGGGCGGCCTTGATTTTGCCGATGCCTTCATCGATAGAAATCAGGTCGGTGGATTTGCGGCCAAATTGTGCGGGCAGCAAGGTGTCTTCAATGGTCAGTGCGGCAACACCGGCACGCTCAAGTTCTTCGACGGTGCGCATCACGTTGAGGGCATTGCCATAGCCGTGGTCAGCATCGGCAATGAAAGGCAACTGAGCGACGCGGCCGATACGGGTGGCCTGCTCGACGAATTCACTCAAGGTGATGAGGGCAAAATCAGGGGCTGCCAGAACTTGCAGCGACGCCACCGAGCCACCGAGGATACCGACCTCAAAACCCAGATCAGCGGCGATACGTGCGGACATCGGGTCAAAAACCGAAGCCGTTTCGAAACACGCAGGGGTGGCAAGCAATTGGCGGAAGTTATTGCGCAGGGCGGTGTGGGACTTTTTGGGCATGATCTTTCCTGTTTCTGGCCATCATCGAATTACGATCTATGCCTGTTCATGGTTCAGCGAGACTACCACGCAGCAAAACACAGGTTTATGACGTTTCAGAATGGGCTATGCCGCAACTGCATACCTTAAGTGTGGCGAGATGCCTTTATGAAGAAAGTTTCATCAATCGGAGGCTCCATTGAGGCTGAAGCGTTTCTGCCCCTCGCGGTTGCTGTGCGCATGGACGTCGCCTCGCAAAGCTCGACAACTGCTACGGGATTTGGGGCCGGGCAAATCAAAAGCGCCCTCTCCCGAAGGAGAGGGTGGCTGTTAATCAGAACTGATAGTTCAGCCCCAACGTCAACGAGCGTTGCGGTGCAGGTTGGCGGCCCCACGGGCTGGTGTCGATGCCACGGAAGTAATACTCGCGGTTGAACAGGTTGCTGATGCCCGCAGAGGCGGTCAGCAAGCTGTGGTCTTGCAGCTTGAACTGGCGCTCGATGGCGGTATTCCACAGCCAGTAGGCGGGCAGCCGGCCGACCGAGGCAATGGCGTCTTCGTCGACGCTGTTGGCGGCGTCGGTGTAGGCGCTGCTCACGTACAGGCCATCGAGGCTGTAGCTCCAGTGTTCGGCAAAACGGTAATGACCGTCGACGCTGAACTGGTTGCGCGAAGCGAAGGGCACGTCATTGCCTTTGTAGATACCGTTACGCTGCTTGGCATCGAGGTAGGCATAACTGGCGTGCAAGTCAAGGGCGGGCAGGGCTTGCGGGGTCCAGAAGATTTCACTTTCGATGCCCTGGTGACGGGTGCTGCCCAGGTTGACGAAGCGGTCGGTGGTGCCGTTGTAGACGATCTGATCCTCAAAATCGATGCGGTACAGGCCCATATCGACGCGCAGGCCGTCCCAAGGTGTATAGCGCACGCCCGTTTCGTAGTTCCACGCCAGTTCAGCACCGACCTGACCTTCCTTGACGATCTGCGTGACTTGCGGCGGCCGCAGGGATTTCTGCGCGTTGGCGTACACGTACCAGTCGTCACTGGCCTGGAAGCCGACGGTCAGGCCCGGCAACCACTCCCGGGAGGTGTTCTCGTTGGTAAAGCCGGTGATGCCGTCGTCGTAATCCATGCGCGCATTTTCATAACGCGCACCGGGGGTGATGGTCAGGCGGTTGTCGAACAGGCCGATGGCGTTGCTGATGTAGAACGCCTTGGCCGAGTCATTGAACTGCCAGTCACGGAACGGCGTGGTTTTGCCCGTGGCAACGCTTTGGCGATCGACCTTGTAGTCGATGTCTTCCTTGACGTAGCGGGCACCCAGCAACCAGGTCTGGCTGACCTGGTCGCCGTCGATGTTCATGCTCAGGCGCGGCTCGCTGCCCCAGACCTTAAAGTCTCGCGGGCCATCCTGCTTGGTAACGGCGGTGCCATCCGGGGTGAAAGGCAGGCCCACGACAAAGTTGCGGTAGCTCTTGTGGGCGAAGTTGGTCCAACTGAACTGCACCGAATCGAACGGCCCAATAGCGCCCAATTGTTGGGTGTAGGTGCCCCAGACGCGGTCGGTATTGCCTTCGAAGTTGTCCAGCGGGCGGGTCGACTGGCGCGGGTTGTCTTTGTAGTCGCGCACGCTGAGGGCGCCCGGCAGGTCCATGTCGGCGCGGTAGTGCTGAATGCCGAAGCTCAGGTCACGGTCATCGTCGATGTTCCATTGGCCGCGCAGGCGGTAGTTCTGGATATCCGTGTCGGAGTGTTCACGACCGGTTTCACCATTGATGCTGTTGAGGTCCAGTTGCAGGCCGAAATTGTCGGTCAGGTAACCGCCGGTGCCCACGTAGGTGTCCCACAGCTGGCGGCCTCCGGGGTTGAAGGTGGTGCGCTCTTGAACGGTATTTTGCCACTCGCGAGGGATGGGTTTGCTGATGAAGTTGATCACGCCGCCGACGTTGTTAGGGCCGTATTGCACCGCCGCGCCCCCACGTACCACGTCGATGCGATCCACCGTCGCCATGGTTACCGGGAACAATGAAAGCCCGGTCTGGCCATAGGGCGCCAATGCCAGCGGAATCCCGTCGGACAAAGCCTGAACCCGGCCGCTGCGGCTTTCATAGAGGCCGCGCACGGCGATTTGTGGCAGTGCGCCGGTGCCGGTTTCGTCAAACACCTTGACCCCCGGTACACGTTGCAAGGCTTCATCGACCCCGCGCACGCTGGCTTTTTGCAGTTGCTCGTTGCCAATCACCGTACGGCTGCCCGCGTAGGTGCGAACTTGCGGGTCGGTGGCGCTGCCCAGCACATCGCCTTTGATCACCATGGTGCCCAAGGCTACCGGCTCAGCAGGCGGTGGCGGGGTGAGGGTATTGGCCTGGGTGTCTTGCGCGACGATAAAAAACGTCTGGTCGTCGCGCTTTTGCACGTTAAGGCCATGTTTATCGAGCAGTCGGTGCAGGGCTTCTTCAGCGGTATAGCGACCTTTGAGCGCCGGGGTGGTGCTGTTGCCGACCACGTCGCTGGCGAAAATGATTTGCACGCGGGACTGTTGGGCCAGCGTATTCAGCGCTTGCTCCAGGTTGCTGCTCGGCAAGTCGACGTCGAACGTATCTTTGTCCTGGGCATTGGCCGAGAGGGCGAACAGAAGGCTGGTGGCGAGTACAGACAGCGACAGATACTGACGCGCCGGCAAGCGTTGTTTCATGGACGGGGCTCCTGAGAACGTTAGGGTTAGTTCTATTGCCGTCACCCGCACGGCAAAACCCTACCTCGTCACTGAATTATTTTTTTGCAGGCTTGTGGGTGATGTGCAACGTACCGTCCGCATCCCGTGCCGTCGCCAGGGGCAAGATATGCGGTAACAGGTCGAGCAGGGCTTCAACGTTGTCGGTGTTAAAAACGCCGCTGATGGGCAATTGCGCCAGGGCTGGATCTTCGAGGCGGATCGGTGCCTGACGATAACGCTGGATCTGCGCGATGGCCTGTGCCAGCGGGGTACGCGAGAACACCAGCTTGCGTTCTTGCCAGGCCAGCACGCCGTGCATGTCGGCGTTTCGGGTTGGCTGTAGCTGACCGTCAAGGACCGCCAACTGCTGCCCCGGAATCAGCCGCTGTTGCTGTGCCGGATCGGTGATTGACTGCACGTTGACGCTGCCGCGCACCAATGCCACGTGCACGGCATTCTCTTCGCGGGCCACATTGAACAGGGTGCCCAGCACAGTCACGCGGGCAGCACCGGCATCCACCTGGAACGGGCGCCACAGCGTTTTGCTGACATCGAACAAGGCCTGTCCGCTGTTGAGTGCCACGCGACGCGAACGCAAGTGCCAACTGACTTCAACCTGGGTGCCGCTGTCGAGCACCACCCGGCTGCCGTCTGCCAGATCGAGCACGCGCCGCTCACCCAGTGCACTGCTGTACTGCTCGATGTGATAGCTGGGGTCTGTCCAGAACAGGCCTGCACCCACCAGCGCCACCAGGGCCCCAACCACCAGCGGCGTGCGCGGTTTGCGCGGCTTGGGAGTGGGCATCGGAAAGCGCTTGCGCAGCTCTTCGCGATGGCGAGCCAGGGTTTCGTCTTCGGCAGACAGCGGTTGCTCGGGTGAAGAGGGCGTGTTCATAAAGGGCCGGGCGGACGATCCAGGTGTGCGCGGCAGGCAGCAATGCCCAGGCGCAGGTGTTTTTCGACGGTTTTTAGTGAAATGCCCATACGTGCAGCCACTTCAGCCTGAGGCAATTCGTGAATCTTGTGCATGACAAAGACCATCTGGCAGCGCTCCGGCAATTGGCTGATGGCCTGGGTGAGCAACTCCAGCTCCCGAGCCGACTCATACTGGCGCGTTGGTGACGGCGCCGGGCAGACAGCATCCAGCGGTTCGGGCATCTCAATGAGCCAGGCCTGGCTGCGTCGCTCACTGCGGTAGCGGTTGACCGCTTGATCGTGGGAGATCTTGCGCAACAACGCCAACGGCGTGTGGACGTTATCCTTTTCGCGTTTTTCAAGCAATTGCACGCAGACATCATGGACCACTTCGCGGGCAAAACCGCGATCGCCAAAACGCCGACGCACATGATCAACCAGCTCGTCGTAGTGACGCACCAGTGTACTGAGCAGTGAGGGTTTGACGGGGTCGAAGGGCATGATCGGCCTGAGCGGGTGCAGAGCGGCAGCAAATATAAATGAGAAATGTTTCCATTCATAGTAAAGATTGCCACGGCGTGCTTGCGCTCATTGGAGGAGCACTTACCGGCCGCAAAAGGGTTTCAAAACCCAAGAATGCGTCGTACAGTCTCGCGCGGCAAAACGCTAGTCGCTACGGCACGCACCCACGGTCAACCAAGGCATAACCATGATCGATTTGAACCAGGTCAGCGCTTTTCAACAGCAAACACAGGTCTTCGACCGCGTCACGCTTCACATTGGCTACAACGAACGCGTGGCCATCCTTGGCCCAAACGGCGCCGGCAAAAGCACCCTGTTAAAGCTCATCAACCGTGAGATCTACCCGGTTGAACGCGAAGGCAGCTACCTGAAGCTGTTCGGCGATGAAACCGTGAACCTGTGGGCCCTGCGCAGCAAGATCGGCTTCGTGTCCCAGGACATGCAAGAGGATTACACCCCGTACACCTCGGCGCTGGATGTGGTGGTGTCCGGCTTCTTTGGCGCCATGGGCGCCCACGCTCACTTGCAGCCCAATGAAGAACACATCACCTTAGCCCGCAACCTGATGCAGCAATTGGGCAGTGATATCGAAGAGCAGCGCATGTTCCAGCGCCTGTCCACCGGGCAAAAGCGCCGCTTGCTGCTGGCCCGCGCCCTGGTTCACCACCCGCAAGCACTGATCCTCGACGAACCCACCAGCGGCCTGGACATGGGCGCCAGCCTTGGGTTGCTGTCGCTAATGCGTAATTTCTGTGGCGAAGATCGTGCCATGATCATCACCACTCACCACATCGACGAGATCATTCCGGAAATCGACCGGGTGATTCTTATCAGCCAGGGCAAACTGATTGCCGACGGGCCCAAGCGCGAGATCCTCACCAGCGAGAAGCTTTCGGCGCTGTATCAAACTGAATTGCAAGTCTCGGAAAACAACGGCTGGTATCGCTGCTGGCACGCGTAACAGCGCTTTAGCCCTGACAGGCCGGGCTTGGTAGCTTAACGCCCGGCAGTCGATGGCGCCTCGCCGCCCAGACCACGCCGCCCACCAACAAAGCAATCGACACCAACTCGATGAGGCTGGGCAGGCGTTGGGCGTAAAAGAAGCCATAAATACAGGCGAACAGCGTTTCAAAGACAATCAATTGCGCGCTGAGCGACGCTGCCATGCGCCGTGAGCAGGCATTCCATAGCCCATTGGCAATCCACGAACCGCAGAACGCCAGGAACAGGCACACCCACAAAAAGTCCATCCAGCGGCTGCTGTCGATGTTGGCAGGCATGAGGTTAGGGAACAGCCACCAGGCAACCAGGCCAAACACCACGGCGACGGTCCCGGTAGCGATGCCCAGCAGGGTTGACCATTCGCTGCTGTTGAACGCGCTCTGTTTTAGGTAACGGGCATTGTGGGTGGCATACCACGACCAACTGACCACACCGCAGAACCCGCAAGCGATGCCCAGCAGTTGCGTGGTCAACTCTGTGCCCGATGAATGGGCCCCGGTATGTTCCAGGCTGATCGATACGATTCCGAGGAATACCATCAATAAAGGCAGCTTGAGTTTGCTGATCGGCAACGAGCCCGCATCGGCGCGGCCCAAAAACGTGATGGCCACCGGCATGATGCCGTTGATCAACGAGGCCGCCGTGACCCCGCTGAGCTGCACAGAGGCGCCCAGCAGTGCATAGTTCAACACGTTACCGGTGAGTGACAGACGCACCAGCATGCCGACATCGGCGCGGCTGATTTTAGCGAGCAGGCGTGCTGCCATGGGCAGTGCAACGGCCAAAGAAATAAGGCCATACATCGCAAAGCGGACGCTGCTGATCAGTACCGCATTAAATTCCGGCAGCAAGGAGGGCCCAAGAATCACCCCGCCCCAAATGGCTCCGGCCAGCAACGCAAACACAATCCCGCTTTTCATCACGCCTACTCAACTAATGACTTTGGCGAGATTCTATCGGTAGCTATTCAACGCCACCTGCGATAAAAAATCAGTCATCCATTCCGCTGCGGAATATCTTGCTGTTTGTCGCCACAAGGAGCTGCATCATCAACCGTTACCTGCGTGCCTTGCCACCATTGGAAACCCTGATCACCTTTGAAGCAGTCGGCCGCCACTCAAGCTTTACCGGCGCCTCCAGAGAGCTGTTCCTGACCCAAAGCGCCGTGAGCAAACAAATGCGTCAGCTGGAAGACTGCATTGGCGTGCCGCTGTTCGAAAGAAAACCGCGCGGCGTCATGCTCACGCCTGCCGCGCAGGAACTGCTGATAACGGTCAATACACTCCTGACCACGCTGCACCAGAGCGTGACGCGGATCCGCAATGTGCATCAACCCAACACCGTCTCAATTTTGGCGACCCATGCCTTGGCGCAGTTTTGGCTGTTCCCCAAGCTGATCGAATTCAACAAGGCCTATCCCGACATCGCCGTGCACGTGCACGCAATGAATGAATTCGATGAAGCCAGCCTCAAGGATTACGACCTGGGCATCCTCTACGGCCAAGGCGAGTGGGGGGCACTGAACAGCGATTTCCTGATGCCGGAAATCGTCTTTCCGGTGGCTCATACCTCATTGGACGTCGCAGGCATTGAAACCCTGGAACAGTTGGCCAGCGCCAACCTGGTGCAGATCGACACCTCGGCCTGGCATTGCCTGGACTGGGAGCAGTGGTTTGAGCATTTCGGCATCGACTACCTCGCCCCGGAAAAAGCCCCGGTGTTCAACCAACTGACCTTGGCCTTTCGCGCGGTGCAACAAGGCATGGGCATTGGCCTGGCGTGGACCTTCATGGGCGACGAAGCCTTCGCCAAAGGCGAGCTGCAGCGCGTCACCGGGTTTGAATGCGTGACAGGGCGTGCCGAGTACCTGGTGTCAGTCAAGCATCGGCCGTTGTCGCCCTGTGCGGTGATTTTTCGCGAGTGGGTGTTGGGGCTGGCGCAAGGCGAGATTTAATGACGTAGGCAGTCATGAAACCGGCTTCAGCCTTTTTCGGCACTGCGCTGCAACATGCCTTCCAGCACAGCCTTGGCCTCGGTGCTTTTCAGGCGTTCCATAAACAGCAGGTTTTCCCGGCGCAGGGTGTCTTGCAGCGCTTCCAGCAACGGCTGTTTCAGCAGACGCTTGGTGTGCAACACGGATTCACGGGGCAGGGAGATTAAGCGCTGTGCCATTTTTTGTGCCGCGGCCAGGCATAATTCGCCGTCTTCAAAGGCTTCGTTGGCCAATCCCAGAGCGACCGCTTGCGTGCCGTCCAGGCCGTCCCCCCATAGCAACAGCCGGGCGGCTCTGGCATGGCCGACCAGGCGGGGGAGCAGCAGGCTGGCGCCGAACTCCGGGCACAGGCCGAGGTTGACGAAGGGCATGCGCAGTTTTGCATGGTGGGTGACAAGCACCTGATCGCAATGCAGCAACAAAGTGGTACCGATGCCAATGGCCGCACCGCAGACGGCGGCGATCAAAGGTTTGTCCAGTTGGATAACCGCGTCCATAAAGCGGAACGCCGGGCTGTTCAAGTGGGTGGGCGGCGATTCGAGAAAATCCCGCAGGTCGTTGCCACTGGTAAAGCAGTGCTCGCCCCCGGTGATGATGACAGCGGTTATCCCCGGGTCTTCGCCTGCTGCATACAGCAGATCGGCCAGGCGGGTGTACATGGCATTGGTGAGGGCATTGAGTTTGTCTGGGCGGTTGATGCTCAGGGTGAGCAGCGCGCCTTGCTGGTTACTATGGATCAAGTCGTTCATAGAGTTGCCTTTTAATGACGGAGAAAGAGCGCAGTCCATGCCTGCAGCAGGGCAAGTTATTCACCCCTCTGCCCCAATAGGTGTCTCGACATAGCGATAACCTGTCCTGGAGGCATGACGCATGGCGCGCATCAGCAGCAACACGGCCCAAATCACTGGCAGGCTCACCAGCAGCAAGGCGTAGCGCAGCGATTCGTATCCGAATACCGGGTGCAATAAATCGCTGAACAAGCCCGTGATCAATGGGCCGATACCGACCCCAAACAAGGTGCTGATGATGGTTTGCAGCGCCATGGCGGTGCCGCGACGACCTGTCGGCACCAGTTGGGTCACGAGGTTGTAGGAGGGGGCAACCCACCACACGGCAAAGAACGAATACAGCGCACACCAGAGCATCGCGGTCGGGATTGGTACAGTGCCGACCTGCACTAGCAGGCTGTCGGACCACAGCAGGTAGGGGATCAGGGCGCTGAGGGCGATCAAGTGGCCGAGGATCGGAATGGTCAGTTGCCAATGTGCCTGGCGGCGGCACAGGCGATCACTCAACCAGCCACTGAACAGGCCGCCAAATCCGGCCGAAGACCCGCAAATCACCCCGGCCAGCAAGCCGGCATGTTGCAACGACAAACCATGTGAGCGCACCAGAAAGCTGGTGTTCCACATGCCAATTGCGTAAGAGCTGAGCGTGGCCAGGCCACCGGCGAGCACGAGGCAGCGATAGGCGGGTATGGCCCATAGTTTGCGCGCCTCGGCGCCCATGCCGAGCAATGCAGGCGCCGTGTGCGAGGGAGCCACTATGTCCCAGCGGCCACGCTGCGGTTCACGCACAAAAAAGGCCAGGATCGCGCAAAACACCAAGGCCGGGATGCCGAGTGCAATAAAGCCACTGCGCCAGCCGTACACCTCGACTACCCAGGCACCGATGCTCAAGCCGATGATCGAAGAGAAAGTCGGGGCTGCGGTAAAACAACTGATTGCAAACGAACGCCGTTGGGGCGGGTACAGGTCTGCGATCAGCGACAGCGATGCCGAGGTCGTGGGCGACTCGCTGACAGCGACCAGCATGCGGGCAACGGCCAGCGCCAGGAAACTGCCCGCCAACCCGCAGGCCATGGTCGCCAACGCCCACAACAGGCATGACATAGCCAGCAGGCGGACACGCGGCATGCGGTCTACCAGACGCCCGGCAGGCAAACCGGTGAGGGCATAGACCCCGGCAAACGCCAGGCCCGAAATCACCCCGATGGCGGTGTCGCTGACGCCAAACTCGGCTTTGATCGGTTCGACCATCACCGCAAGAATTTGCCGTCCGACAAAGTTATCGGCAAACACCAGGGCCAACAGCATCAGCAAGCCATGACTGCCCCAGCCGAGCGTGGCGGGGGGCAGTACACCTGCGCGAGCAGTCATCGCGGTGCCCACAAATCGGGCAAGCCCGGATCACTGACCACGATCAAGCGCTTGAGCAAGACCTTCAGGGCTTGCGCATCCGCGGCCCCCAGCGTGCTCGACAGATCCTCTTCCACGGCCTTGGCCAGCGCCAGTTGATGCAGGGACATTTCGCGGCCTTGAGCGGTGAGCACAAAGCGCAATGCTTCGGCTGCCCCCTCGAAAGCCACCAGACGCTGGCGCTCAAGAAAACGCATGCTGGCCAGCGTCACTTCACGCCCGGTGTAGCTCACGAAGGTGTTGATTTCTTCGAGGGTGAGGTTGTCGCGAATGCACAGGATCGACAGGATGAAAAATGTCTGCTCGTCCAGTTGCTTGCTGTTGAGCAACTGCCGCAGGGTGTTCAGCACCTGGTAGTGGGCGCGCCCCAACAGGTAACCGAGCAAGTCTTCGGTGTAGCTGCATTCCGGTGGCGGCGGGGTGGTCGCCAGCCGTAACTCGCTGCGCGGTTTGCGCGTAGCCAGCGCATATTGACCGCTCTGGAACGCTAGCGGAGCGCGGTCGCTGTGATCGAAGGCAAGGACTTCACCGACAAAAATAACGTGATCGCCGCCTTCGTACTGAAAGGCCGTGCGGCACTGGAAACGTGCAGTGCAATTCTGCAGCAGCGGGGCCGCGCTGACGCCGTTATCGAGTTCGATCTCGGCAAATTTGTCCTCGCCCTGGGTGGCAAAGCGTCCTGAAAGCGTCTCTTGCTCAGTGGACAATACGTGCACGTTCCAGTGCTTGCCGCTGCTGAAGACGGGCAGGCTGCGGGCTTGCTTGGACAAGCTCCAGAGCACCAGGGGCGGGTTGAGCGACACCGAGTTGAAGCTGTTGGCGGTAATGCCTACTGGCGCGCCTTCTTCGGTCTGAGTGGTGATGATCGTGACCCCGGTGGTGAATGTGCCAAGCGCAGCACGAAACGCCTGGGGGTCGAAGCTGATGTTTTGCATTGCCATGACTGGCCTCATGGAGTGGAATTTTCGTATGGCCAGTATTGAGCGTTTGCCCACCTCGAACATCGTCTCAACGGACTAACACTAATGAAGGGCTCTAGTTCGATTGGACGAGGCGCGGCAAGGGCTTGCGCGGTTAGGGTGGCGCCAGGCGCATAGGGCGCTCACCGGCCATCGAGCCAACCTGCAAGGGGATAACAATGAGTTCAGCCACGGCTTCTGTCCCGCATCTCGTCAGCCTGCTGGCGCAACAAAAAAGCGCCTTTGCGCGTGCTGGGAGCGTCAGTGCCGACACTCGTCGCCAGCGTCTTCAGCACGTGATCGATTTGCTGGTCAATCACCACGAGGCATTGACCCGTGCCATCGACCAGGACTTTGGCGGGCGGCCCGCCGGGTTCTCCCTGATGAACGACGTACTGGGTGCACTGGCTTCACTGAAATATGCCCGCGATCACTTGCAGGGCTGGATGCAAGACGAGCCCCGCGAGGTGTTTTCGCCTTACGACCAACTCGGTGCCAGGGCGTGGGTGATGTACCAGGCCAAAGGAACGGTGGGCATACTCGGCACCTGGAACGCTCCGCTGTATACCCTGTTCAGCCCGCTGGCCTCGGCCCTGGCGGCCGGTAATCGGGCGATTCTCAAGCCTTCAGAAGTGCTGCCGCGTACTGCTGAACTGCTGACCCGGCTCTGCACCGATCACCTGGACCCACTGGTCGTAGCGATGTTCAACGGCGGGCCGGAACTGGGCGAAGCCTTCAGCAGCCAACCCTTTGATCATTTGGTGTTCACGGGCAGCACGGCGATTGGTCGACGGGTGATGAGCAATGCGGCGAAAAACCTGGTGCCGGTGACCTTGGAGCTCGGCGGCAAGTCGCCGGTGATCATTTCTCGCACGGCGGACCTGAACAAGACCGCCTTCAGCCTTGCTGCGGGCAAGTCCAGCAATGGCGGGCAGATCTGCATCAACCCGGACGTGGTCTACGTGCCTCGGGAGCAACTCGAAGGGTTGCTGGATGCGCTGCGCAGTGCATATCGCGAACTCAACCCCAGTGTGGCGGGCAACCCGGATGTGGTGGCAGTGGTCAACCAGCGCCACTTGGAGCGGGTTGAAGGTCTGGTGCAAGACGCCGAATCACGCGGTGCGCGGGTCGAATGTTTGCCCGAGCCATTGGCCGTGGATGTTGACGACCGCCGCCGACCGCTGCGGGTCGTGGTAAATCCGCCTGCGGACAGCCAGATCCTGCAAGAGGAGATCTTCGGCCCGGCCATGGTCGTGCTGAGCTATGACGAAGTGGCTGAGGTTATCGCCGATATCAACGCCAGGCCCCGCCCACTGGCGTTGTACTACTTCGGTGATGACGTGCAGGAGCAGCGCCAGGTGCTCGAACACACCGTGTCCGGCGGGGTCACGATCAACGATGTGATGATGCACGCTGCGTTGCACGACGCTCCTTTTGGTGGCGTCGGGGCTTCAGGGATGGGCCATTACCACGGCCGTGAAGGGTTTCTGGAATTCAGCCACATGCGCACGGTGTTCAAGGCGTCGGCCCATGATCCACGCCGTGAGTGGGGGCTGTTGCCACCCTATGGCGAGCATTACCTCGCCACCATGCTGGCCGGGGTCACCGCCGACTGATGACCGTACAGGTGGCCTTAAGGCCACTGCCAATAAATGATTAATCAGGGCGTGATAACGACAATGGACAACCCTAAAAACACACCGCACAACACCGCCACTGACTGGCCTCGGCGCAGTGTGCTCAAGGCCGGTGCAGTGGCTGTCGGCGTTGGCTTGCTGGGGCGCTTTGCCGATGCGCGTGCGCAAGGGCTTTCTGCCAGCGATTACCAGCACATGGATGCCTGGGCCATGAGCGAGGCGATCCGCAGTGGCGAACTAAGCCCCGAAGACCTGCTGACGGCCGCACTGGCTCGCTATAACGCGGTCAACCCGAAAATCCAGGCCGTGAACATGCTGCACGACACTTACGCGCGCAATTTGCTTGCCCAACGTCGTGTCGCGGGCACCTGTAGCCAGGGCGCTCTGGCCGGTGTGCCCTTGCTGTTCAAAGACCTCAACACCACGCTGCAAGGCACGATCACCAGCAACGGTAGCCGGCTGTTCAAGGAGTCTCCGCCTGCCGAGCGCACCAGCACGCTAATAGCCCGTTACCAGCAGGCCGGAGCGGTGCCGTTCGGCAAGACGGCGACACCTGAATTTGGCTTGACCACCACCACTGAATCCCTGGCCTGGGGCCAGACCCATAACCCCTGGAACCTGGCCATGAGTGCGGGCGGTTCTTCGGGTGGCTCGGCCGCCGCAGTGGCCGCGGGCATCGTGCCTGTGGCCCACGCCACCGATGGCGGCGGTTCGATCCGCATACCGGCGTCGTATTGTGGCGTGATCGGGCTCAAGCCCAGCCGCTATCGCACCCCCAGCGGGCCGCAGCATTTCGAAGGTTTGTTTGGTGCCAGCGTGGCCAATGTTGTGACGCGCACCGTGCGCGACAGCGCGTTGTTTCTCGATGCCGGTCAAGGCCATGAAGCCGGGAGCGCCTATTGGTGCGCTCCGCTGGAGCGTCCCTACGTCGATGAATTACAGCGTGATCCGGGCAAATTGCGGGTGGCTGTTGTGCGCCGGTCGCTGACCGGAGCGCCTCTGGACCCGGTAATTGCGGCCACGCTGGAACAGACGATCAAGCATTTGTCGGCGCTGGGGCACGAGCTTGACGAGTTGACCCTTAACATCGACCCACGCCAATTGTTCGGTGCTCACGGCACGGTTATCGGGACCGCCGTGCGGGCGCAGGTTCAAGACCGCGAGCAAGTGCTCGGGCGGGCCGCAACCGCGCAGGACCTGGAGCAAATCACGCGGGTCAACCTGGAGCGTTCACAGGGCATCCGTGGTGAAGACCTTTATCGTGCGCGGCAGACCTTCGAGAGCATCGGCGCACTCATGGAACAGCAATTCGATCGCTACGACGTGATCCTGTCGCCGGTCACCGGCAGCCTGACACCGACGCTCGGCGTGTTGTCCCTTGATCAACCTTGGGACAGCTACGTCGGCCACGCCATGGGCAGTGCCGGTTTTACCGTGCTGGCCAATGTCAGTGGGCAACCGGCGATTTCGCTGCCTCTGGGCATGAGTGACAACGGCTTGCCTGTGGGCATGATGTTCACCGCCCGCCTGGGCGGCGAAGACGTGCTGCTGCGGCTGGCCAGCCAACTGGAGCAAACCAGCCCCTGGGCCGACAGGCGCGCGCCGGTCTGACCCGGCGCCTCTTGGCGCGGTGCCGCAGGTCGGCTTTCTAGTCTGCTTTGACGATGAGCCGAACCTGGGCAGCGCTGATCATGGGTTGCACTCCGCCAGCGCAGGTGCTGCGTCGTTGGCGGTTTTTTCTGACCTCAGCTAATGGCATAACAATAATGACGGCTCAAGTTCAGTCTCAGACCCACTACGATGTGATTGTCGTCGGTTCGGGCGCAGGTGCGATGACCTCGGCAGTGTTCCTGGCCGACCAGGGTTTTAAGGTCCTGATCGTCGAAAAAAGCAATCAGTACGGCGGCACCTCAGCCATTTCCGGGGGCGGTATCTGGATCCCCAACAATCACTATTTCGCCCGCTTGAGCGATAACGACAGCTATGCCAAGGCGCTCACCTACCTCAAGGCAGCGGTAGGCGAGACAGTCGATGAGGAGCGCCTGCGCGCCTATCTGGACAATGCGCCGAAGATGATCGAACAACTGACCCGCAGCAGCCGGGTGCGTTATGCGGTCGCGGACAAATACCCGGATTACTACCCGCATTTGCCGGGCGCTCTGGCCGGGGGCCGAACCCTGGACCCGGAGCTGTTCGACACCAGCCTGCTCGGTGACGAACTGGCCAACCTGCGTAAACCGTCGCCTTCCACCCTGTTGATGGGGCGAATCGCCTGGACCGCGCGGGATGCGCACAAAGCCATGGCCCGCAGTTTTGGCTGGCGCCTGCTGATCATGAAACTGATGCTGCGCTACAAGCTGGATTTTAAATGGCGGCGCAAAAGCAAAATGGACCGCAGGGCTTCTTTGGGCAGTTCGCTGGTGGCTTCGCTGCGCCGCTCGCTGATGGACCGCAACGTGCCGTTGTGGCTTAACACCGACTTTAGCGGGCTGATCAACGATAACCAGCGCATCACCGGTATCACCGTGCAGCAGGATGGCGCCGAGCGAGAGCTGTATGCGCGTTACGGCGTCATCCTCGCCTCGGGTGGTTTCGAGCAAAATCAGGCCCTGCGCGATCGCTATCTGCCAAGCCCGAGCCGCCAGGCCTGGTGCGCGACACCGCCGGGTAACAACACCGGCGCAGCACTGATTGCCGGTATGGAGCAAGGCGCTGCCACCGCCTTGCTGGACTGGGCCTGGTGGGCTCCGACGATTGCCGTGGTAGGTGAAGACAAGCCCCGTGCGGTGTTTGCCGAACGAGCTTTCCCTGGGGCCATCGTGGTCAACGGCGAAGGTCAGCGCTTTGTCAACGAAGCGGCGCCGTACCTGGAGTTTGTCGATGCGATGTACCAGGACAACGCAAAAACCAACGGCAAGTCGGTGCCGGCCTGGGTGATCTTCGACGCGCATTTTCGGTTCAACTACGCCATGGGGCCGTTGATGCCCGGGCAGGTCATGCCGGACAGCCGCTTGCGCAAGGAATGGTTGAACTCACTGTACTGGAAGGCCGATACCCTGGACGACCTGGCCCGGCAGATTGGCGTCGACGCCAGCGGGCTGCAAGCCACTGTCGGCAAGGTCAACGACTATGCCGTGACAGGTGTCGACCTGGATTTCGGGCGCGGCGCCAATGTGTTTGACCGTTACTACGGTGATTGCAACATCAAGCCCAACCCCTGTCTGGCGCCGATGCGCAAAGGCCCGTTTTACGCCATGCGCCTCGACGCGGGCGACATCGGCACCAAAGGCGGCCTGTTGACCAACAAACACGCGCAAGTGGTGCGTGAGGACGGCACGAGCATTGCCGGTCTGTACGCCATTGGTAACTGCTCGGCATCGGTGATGGGTACCCGTTACCCCGGTGCTGGCGGCACGTTGGGACCGGCGATGACCTTTGCTTATATCGCCGCCAATCACTTGGCCAGCCAGCGCTAGGAGGCGACATGTCAACACGCGAGAGCAGTTCCGGCAGCCCGGTGCTGCCGCCCTTGCAGGTGGCGGATGGCAACAGCCTCGATTGGGATGAGCAGTGTGATGTGCTGGTGGTCGGCTGGGGCGCTGCGGGAGCTTGCGCCGCGCTGGAAGCTCGGACACAGGGCGCCGATGTAATGATCGCCGATCGGTTCACGGGCGGCGGTGCCAGCGCCAAAAGCGGCGGAGTGGTCTATGCCGGTGGGGGGACGCGGCATCAGTTGGCGGCGGGTTTCAATGATAGCCCCGAAGCTATGTTCGATTACCTCAAGCACGAAACGCACAATGTGATCAGTGATGACACCTTGCGTCGCTTCTGTGCTGACAGCGTGGGCAATCTTGCCTGGCTGGAGGGCCACGGCGCGCCTTACTCCCACCAGATGCCACCCGGCGGCAAAACCTCGTACCCGTCTGACGGCTACTATCTGTATTACTCCGGCAACGAGTTGGTGCCTGCGTATGGCGGTGCCCTGCCACCCGCACCACGGGGGCATCGCACGGTGGGCAAGGGGCAGGGCGGCGCGGTGCTGTATGCCCACCTCAAATCTGCCTGCCTGCGAGCCGGGGCCCGGCCATTGTTGCAAGCAGCGGCGCGGCGGCTGGTAACCGACCCTCAGGGCCGTGTGCTGGGGGTTGAGTTCTATTGTTTGCCCGCAGGCAGCAAACCCGCGTTATTGCATGCGCGCCTGGCGGCCAGGGCTGAACGGTTGCAGAACTTCGCACCAGGTTATTGCAACAAGCTGCGGCACAAAATCAGCCAGCTGGAACGTGACTTCGCCCAGCCACGACGGGTGCAGGCGCGAAAGGGCGTCATCCTCAGTACGGGCGGGTTTATCTTCAACCGGCAGTTGCTGGATCAGCACGCACCCAAGTTCGTGCGCAATTTCAAGGTCGGTGCCACCGGCTGCGATGGCAGTGGCTTGCGTCTGGGCCAAAGCTGCGGCGGCCAGGGCGATCGGCTGGAACGGGTATCGGCGTGGCGCTTCCTTAACCCGCCGTACAGTTGGCACAAAGGCATTGTGGTCAATCGCACGGGGCAGCGCTTTTGTAATGAAGAAGTTTATGGAGCCACGCTGGGCCAGCCGTTGATGGAAGAACAGGGCGGCAAGGCATGGTTGGTGCTGGATGCACCGTTGCGCAAAAAGGCCATTCGTGAAGCGTTGTTCGGCGGTTACTGGTGGTTTCAGAGCTTTCCGGCGTTGGCGCTGATGCTGTTGAAGGTGCGCAAGGGCAAAAGCCTGGGTGAATTGGCCGCCACCACCGGCATGGACCCTGCTGCACTGAGTGCTTCGGTACTGGCCGCCAATGCCGCTGCCCATGGCGAGGCCCCGGAACCGTTCGGCAAGTCTGAAGGCGGGCGACACGTGCTCGAACAAGGGCCTTTTTATGCGTGCGACATCTCGGTTAATAACCCGCTCTTTCCGCTGGGCGCCCTGACCCTGGGCGGCTTGCGGGTTGATGAACGCAGCGGCGCGGTGCTGGACGGGCAGGGCCGGGCAATCGAAGGCCTGTACGCCGCCGGCCGCAGTGCCCTGGGCATCCCTTCACACTTGTACATCAGCGGTCTGTCACTGGCCGACTGCGTGTTTTCCGGCCGCCGTGCGGGAGCCGCTGCTGGTGCAGCCCCCCAAACATAAAATAAGTGATTGATTCTTGGGCCCTGTAGGAGCGAGCTTGCCTCGCGATCTTTTGATCTTGATCTAAGAGGCTCCGTTAAACCACGCTGGCCGAACGCAGGTTTTGCGCAGTAGTGCGCCCGGCAGGACGCCAGGTTAGCCGCGACACGGCCAGGGATTGCCGATCGCAGCCTTCGTACCTCGTCAGCGACTACAGTGGCCTGTTTGCTGCGCGACAGCGCGGCGTCGTATCAGTCAATGACCTTCAAACTGTGCCGGGCGTTTTTCAATAAAGGCTTGCATGCCTTCTTTCTGGTCCCTTGAGGCGAAGAGCAGGGCGTTGGCTTTGCGTTCCAAGGCCAGGCCGGCTTCCAGTGGTGCGTCCATGCCGGCAAGGATGACCTCCTTGATCTGTTCAGCAGCCAATGCCGGCATGCTGGCAATCACCCGTGCCAGTTCCAGCGCGTGCGCCTGCACCTGATCATCCTCCACCAGATCACTGACCAGCCCGGCAACCCAGGCATCCTCGGCACTGATGGGTTGCCCGGTCAGCGCCATGCGCATGGCCTTGACCTTGCCCACCGCGCGCACCAGGCGCTGGGTCCCGCCAATGCCGGGCATGATGCCGATGCGGATCTCCGGCTGGCAAAACCGCGCACTGCGCCCGGCGACGATCAAATCGGCGTGCATCGCCAGCTCACAACCGCCGCCATAGGCATAACCGCAGACGGCTGCAATCACAGGTTTAGGGCAGTGCTGGATCGGCCCCCAGACTCTCTCGGTGTGACGTTTATAGATATCGATGGCACCGACCCCGGCCATGCTGTTGATGTCGCCCCCGGCGGCGAACACCTTGTCACCGCCGGTCAACACGATGCAGCGCACCTCGGGATCAAGCGCCAACTCACTGAAGTACTGCGACAACAGCGCCTGCAATTCCAGGCTTAAGGCATTAGTCGCATGGGGGCGATTAAGCCGCAGCAGGGCCACGCCGGGCAGCGGGCGTTCAAGTAAAACCGGTGCAGCGGGCAAGTCAGACATGCGCATCCTCGAAAACCAGACAACGTAAATGAGTGCCAGTGTCCTGTTCACGAGGCCAGATTTTCATCGTCCGTTCAGACGTAGTTTGGCCAGATGTTCGGCCCTAGAGTGAACCTTGTCAGCAGAGAAGGAGCACATGATGGAGCTGCATTCGGGTCTTGATTACAGCGGCAAGGTGGTACTGGTCACCGGGGGTACCAAAGGCATCGGCGCGGGTATTGTCTCGGGATTTTTGGCAGCCAACGCGCGGGTGATTGTGTGCGCCCGGCGTGAGCCAGAACAGATGCCGGCATTCGGCGCGCGGCAGGCCACTTTCATCGCCGCCGATGTGCGTGACCCTGATTCCCTGCAACGCCTGTTTTCTGCCATCGAGCGCGACTTCGGCCGCCTCGACGTGGTCATCAACAATGCCGGAGGCAGCCCTGCCGCCGAGGCCGCGACGGCATCACCGCGCTTTCACGACAGCATCATTGGCCTCAACCTGATCGCCCCCCTCAATGTCGCCCAGCACGCCAATCGCTTGATGCAGGCGCAAACACAGGGCGGTTGCATTGTCTTTATTGGCAGCATCAGCGCCTTGCGTGCCTCTCCAGGTACCGCTGCCTATGGCGCTGCCAAGGCCGGAGTCTTGGCCCTGGTGCAATCGCTGGCGGTGGAGTGGGGGCCTAAAGTGCGCGTCGTGACGGTCAGCCCCGGGCTGGTGCTGACCGAACAGGCGCACCTGCATTACGGCTCCGATGCGGGTATTGCGGCGGTCGCGGCCGGTATCCCGGCAGCCCGTATGGGCGTGCCCGACGACATCGCCAACGCCTGCCTGTACCTCGCGTCCCCGCTGGCCAGTTACGCCAGTGGTTGCAACCTGCTGTTGCACGGTGGCGGTGAGCGCCCGGTATTTTTAGGGGCCGCGCAGGCACTGCCGACCTGATCGATCCATGGCGGTGGCCGGGTCTGGTCGCCGCCTTCACTGTGAAGGAGACGACTTTGGCTGATCCACAATTGCTATCCAATGTGCGTGCCCTGGTGGGGCGCCAGTACGGCCGCGTGTATGCCTGGGACGAGGTGAATGCGCCGATGATTCGCCAGTGGTGCGAAGTCATGGGCGTTGACAACCCGCTCTATACCGACGCGGATTTTGCTCTGGGCACTCAACATGAAGGGTTGATTGCACCGCCTGCGATGCTGCAGGTGTGGACCATGGAAGGCCTGCACGCCAACAACTATCCGCCGGGCTCCACGGATGAAAACCCTTACGAAGTGCTCAAGGAAATGGAAGCCTACGGGTATGCCTCGACCGTGGCGGTTAACTCCGAATTGAGCTTTCGACGGCCGGTTCGCCTGGGTGAAAAGCTTTACTACACCACCCGGCTGGATTCGATCAGCGACGAAAAAACCACCGCATTGGGTGTCGGTTTTTTTGTCACTCTGGTCATGAGCCATTTCGTTGAAGGGCCGGGGGCAAAACATAGCGGCGGCGATGAGGCCGTGGGCGAGTTGTTGTTTCGGGTCTTCAAGTTCCGCCCGGCCAATGTCCAGGCACCGGCCAAGGCCGAGGTTGCACCGCCCACGATCAAGCGCCCGTTACCCGGCATCAGCGACGATACGCGGTTCTTCTGGGAAGGCTGCGAAAAAGGCCAGTTGCTGATCCAGCGCTGCACCGCGTGCCAGACCTTGCGCCATCCCCCTGCGCCGGTGTGCATTGAGTGTCACAGCTTCGACTGGGACAGCGTGCAGGCCAGTGGTCGCGCCACCCTGTATTCGTTTGTGGTGATGCACTACCCCGAAGTGCCGCCGTTCGATTACCCCAACCCCATTGGTCTGATCGAGCTGGCGGAGGGCGTGCGCCTGATCGCCGGGCTGGTCGGGATTGAACGCGAACAACTGCAAATCGGCCAGCACTTGCAGGTTGAGTTCCAGACGTTTGATGAGCAACTGACCCTGCCGTTGTTCCGGCCGGTAGAGGCATAGGAGCCAGCATGGATTTCGAATTGAGCGAAGAGCAGCGCGCGATTGCGCAAATGGCCGACAGCCTGTATGTCGATCATTGCCATGACGACTACATGCGTCAGTGGGACAACAGCGGGGAACCGATAATGGCGCCGTTATGGGCGCTGAGCATCGAAACCGGTCTGCATGCACTGGCCATTCCTGAAGAGCACGGTGGCAGCGGCTTGGGCATGACCGAGTTGATGGTGGTGTTGCAGGCCCAGGGCAAGGCGCTGGCTCAGGTGCCGTTATGGCGGCATCAACTGGCCGCCGCGACGCTTGCACAGTTCGCCGCCAGCCAGTGCGGGGCCTGGGTCGACAAGGCGGCCAGCGGTGAGGCGCTGCTGAGCCTGTCCATAGATGGCTTGAACCACGCGCTGGGGATCGAGTTGCACGGGCAAGCCACTTCCGCAGGCTGGTCAATCAATGGCCGGGTTGCCGCCTTGTCTCTAGGGGCGCAGGCAAACGCGGCCCTGGTGCTGGTCGAGGTCGAAAAGCAGCCGCGCCTGTTGTTGCTCGACCTGTCGGCCGCTGAAATCCAGAAAGTCCAGGGGGTACTCACCCACGGTGAGTCAGTCGCCGACTTGCATATCCACGGCTTGACGGTCGAGGCCGGTGCCCTGTTGCCTGCCGAGGCCGTGGCCTGGCTGGAACTGCGCAGCGTGGCTGCCCTGGCGGCACTGCAACTGGGGGTCAGCGAAGAGCAGATCCGCCGTACCGTGGCCTATGTCAGCGAGCGTCGGCAGTTCGAGCGCAGCATCGGCAGCTTTCAGGCGGTGCAAATGAGCATGGCCGACACACACATCGCCGTTGAAGCCTTGCGCACGGCACTGTGGCAACTGGTGTACCGCATCGATGCCGGGTTGCCGGCCCCTTCTGAAGCACTGGCTACGGCCTGGCTGGCCTGTGAAGCCGGGCACCGTATCGGCCATGTCGCGCAACACGTGCATGGCGGCATCGGTGTCGACCTGACGTACCCGATCCACCGTTTTCTCTATTGGAGCCGCGGCCTCTGCCTGGCCTTTGGCGGCTCGGCGGCCAACCTGGAACGCCTGGGTGACTGGCTCAACGATAACGACAAGCTGGGATGGAAATATGACCTCGAAGAACACCAAGCGCTTTGACGACGTGCGCCCCGGCGAAGCGCTGCCGGAGCTGGCCGTGCCGATTACGGTGACCCTGATCAACGGCGGGGCAATTGCCACCCGTGACTATTTCCCCGGTCACCACGATGCGGAGGCAGCCCGTGCCCTGGGCTCGCCCCATGTGTTTATGAACATCCTCACCACCAACGGCCTGGTGCAGCGGTTCATCGAACAGTGGGCCGGACCGCTGGCGCAGTTCACTGCGCTGAAAATCAAGCTCGGCGCACCGAACTACCCCGGCGACTGCATGACCTTCAGCGGCAGCGTCAGCGCTGTTGATGCCCAGACCCGTTCGGTGGACGTCACCTTGAGCGGCAAAAATTCCATGGGTAACCACGTGACCGGCACGGTCTCGCTGGTTTTGCCCTGATAGCCGGAGAAACGCAGATGATTGGTTCATCGATTTCCGGGCGCGCTGCCATCGTCGGCCTCGGCGCAACCGAATTTTCCAAAAACTCCGGACGCACCGAGTTGCGCCTGGCCCTGGAAGCCACCTTGAGCGCGCTCAAGGATGCCGGGATCGATCCTGGCGAGGTTGAAGGGTTTAGCTCCTACTCGGTAGACAAAGTACCGGAATATGAAATTGCCCGGCTGCTGGGCTGCAAAGACGTCAAGTTCTTCTCCCAGGTGCCCCACGGCGGTGGCGCAGCCTGCGGGCCGGTGATGCACGCGGCGATGGCCGTGGCCACTGGTATGGCCAAGGTTGTGGTGGTGTATCGGGCCATGAACGAGCGCTCGTGGTATCGCTTCGGCACGGGCAACTATGGCTTCGCCGCGGCGCCGACTTTCGACAACGTCAACTACGGTTGGTACATGCCCCACGGGTTCCACACCCCGGCCGCCTGGGTCGGGATGTTTGCCCAGCGCTACATGCACACCTACGGCGCGACCAGTGAAGACTTCGGCCGAATCGCCGTGGCTGCGCGGGATTTTGCCGCGAGCAACCCCCAGGCGTTTTTCCATGGCAAGCCGATCACCCTCGAAGAGCACCAGGCTTCGCGCTGGATCTGCGAGCCGCTGCACTTGCTCGATTGCTGCCAGGAGTCCGATGGCGCGGTGGCAATGGTCATCACCTCGGCTGAGCGTGCCCGTGACCTGCGTCAGAAGCCGGTGAGCATCAAGGCTGGCGCCCAGGGCATCAGCCAGGGCCAGCAGAGCATGACCTCGTTTTATCGCGAGGACATTACCGGGCTGCCGGAAATGGGCGTGGTTGCCCGCGAACTGTATCGCCAGTCGGGCCTTGGCCCGGAGTCATTTCAGACCGCCGTGATCTACGACCACTTCACACCGTTTGTTTTGCCACAACTGGAAGAGTTCGGTTTTGCCAAGCGCGGTGAAGCCAAGGAGTTCATCCGCGCCGGGCATCATGCCCGTGGCGGCAAACTGCCGATCAACACCCATGGCGGACAACTGGGCGAGGCCTATATCCACGGCATGAACGGTATTGCTGAAGCCGTGCGCCAGGTGCGTGGTACGGCTGCCAACCAGGTGGCGGATGTGCAGAACGTGCTGGTCACCGCCGGTACCGGCGTGCCTACCAGCGGCCTGATTCTCGGCGCAGCTTAAGGAGCAGCACATGTTCGTTGACCTCACACCCGAACAACATGCCCTGCGCCACAAGGTGCGGGACTATTTCCAGGCCCTGATGACCCCGCACATGCGTGACCAGTTGCGCGGCAAGGAAGGCGGTGAGCTGTACCGCCAGACCATCCGCCAAATGGGCCGCGACGGCTGGCTCGCGGTCGGTTGGCCCAAGGCCCACGGAGGCCAGGGTTACGCCGCAACCGAGCAGTTGATCTTCTTCGAAGAGGCGAACATCGCCGGGGCACCGTTGCCTTTTGTGACGATCAGCACCGTGGGCCCGGCCTTGATGACGCACGGCAGTGAATGGCAAAAAGAACGCTTTCTGCCGGGTATCGCGGCTGGCGAGATTATGTTCGCCATCGGCTATTCCGAACCCGAGGCTGGCAGCGACCTGGCCGTGCTCAAGACCAGCGCCCGCCAGGACGCCGAAGGCTTTGTAGTCAATGGCAACAAACTCTGGACCTCCGGAGCCGAGTCCGCTGACTTTGTCTGGCTGGCGGCGCGTACCGACCCGACGCAGGCTCGGCACAAAGGCATTTCGTTGCTGATTGTCGACACCACGACGCCGGGGTTCTCGCACACGTTGATTCCCACCACCAGCATTCCCACCACCGCGACCTACTACGACAACGTCCGGGTGCCCAACGACATGCTGGTGGGTGAGTTGCACGGTGGCTGGAAGCTGATCACCTCGCAACTGAACCACGAGCGTCTGGGCCTGGGTACCTGGTCGGACAAAGTCGTGGCGCTGTTTCGCAGGGTTTACTTGTGGGCAAGGGCCCGTGATGAACAGGGACATCGGGCGATGGATAAAGCCTGGGTGCGCAGTTCACTGGCCGAATGTTATGCGCGCCTGGAAGCCATGCGCCTGATCAATATGCGCATCGCCGCAGACCTGGAGCGCGACCGCATGGACGTGGCGCTGAGTTCGACCACCAAGGTATTTGGCTCGGAGTCCGCCATCGACATCTTGCGCAAGCTGGCGGCCATTGTTGGCGCGAATGGCTCGATGCGCAGCGGCTCGGCGGCGACGATGCTCCACGGTGAGCTGGAATTCGAGCTGCGTGGTTCGGTGACCCTGACCTTTGGGGGCGGCACCAATGAGATCCAGCGCGAGCTGATCGCCCAGTTTGGCCTCGGCATGCCGCGCACCCAACGCTGACGTTCGTCCATTCAAAACAAAAAAACCGTACTCGCCCCTTACCGGGGCGGGTCGAAGGGGACATTCATGAGCACTATCGAGCAATTTCGGGCGCAGACCCGTGCCTGGCTGGAAGCCAACTGCCCGCCGTCGATGCGTACCGCCATGGCAGAAGGCGATGTGGTGTGGGGCAGCCAGCACCCACAGTTTCCCTGTGAAGACGCACGCCTGTGGTTCGAACGCATGCGCGACAAGCGCTGGTTCTGCCCCGAGTGGCCCGAGGAATATGGCGGTGCCGGATTAAGTGACGAGCAAGTAGCCGTGCTCGAAAGCGAGATGCGCCGGCTCAAGTGCCGGCCGCCGCAGATCAACCTGGGCATCTGGATGCTCGGCCCGGTGTTGCTGGCCTACGGCAGTGAGCAACAGAAACGTGACTTGCTGCCGCCCATTGCCCGTGGCGAAGTGCGCTGGTGTCAGGGCTTTTCCGAGCCGAACGCCGGTTCTGACCTGGCCAACCTGAAAATGGCCGCGCGCGATGCCGGTGATCATTTTGTCGTCGATGGCAGCAAAATCTGGACCTCCTACGGTGACAAATCCGACTGGATGTATGCCCTGGTGCGCACTGATTTCAGCGCGCCCAAGCATGAAGGCATCAGTCTGATTGTGCTGGACATGCGCAGCCCTGGCGTCAAGCCGCAACCGATCGATTTGATCAGCGGCAAATCGGCGTTCTGCCAAGTGTTCTTCGATGCCGTGAAAGTGCCCAAGAGTCAGTTGATCGGGCCGTTGAACGGTGGCTGGAGCCTGGCCAAATACCTGTTGCAGCACGAGCGCAAGGCGATGTCGAAATTCGGCGAATTCAGCCTGCCATCCCACGTCGACCTGCTGGCCTTGCTGCGCGAGTACGTACCGGCGCCGCAGAGCCAGAGCGAGCATGCCTTGCACGCACGGGCCAGCGCCTGTGCGATGAACGAGCACGCCTACAACCTGACCGTGCAGCGTATGGGCGAGGAGGCGCGGGCGGGCGAAGACATTAGTGGCCTGATGTCGATCATGAAGCTTGTTCACACCGAGCAAGAGCGCGACAAGTTCGAAGTGCTGCTCGACGCCATGGGCGGGCATGCCCTTGGATGGGAAAACAGCTGTTATAGCGAACAGCAACTGGCGGTCACCCGTTCGTGGTTGAACAGCTACGCCTTGACCATCTCCGGCGGCGCTTCGGAGATCCAGTTGAATGTCATTGCCAAACGCGTGCTGGGCTTGCCCGACGCTAAAAAACCCGACGCCAGACAAGGAGCCACGCAATGAGCCTGCGTTACAGCGATGAACAGCGGTTGCTGGCCGACAGTGCCCGGGATTTTCTGGCTGACTGCAGCCCCGTCAGCGCCCAGCGGCGTCTGCGCGATGAAGCTGCGCCCCAGGGCTTTTCAGCTCAGCTGTGGAGCGACGCGGTGGCATTGGGCTGGAGCGCGGTGCCATTCCCCGAAGCGTTTGGCGGCCTTGAGTTTGGTTGCAAGGGGCTGGGGCCACTCTTCGAAGCCATGGGCCGCAACCTGTCAGCCATGCCGCTGTTGTCCAGCGTGGTACTGGCCGGTTCGCTGGTGCATCTGGCCGGTAACACGGCGCAACAAACACGCTGGTTACACGCGCTGATTGGCGGCGAACAGCGCCTGGCCCTGGCGCTGGAGGAACACTCGCGCCACGAACCGCAGCGTATCGCCCTGCAAGCGTTGCCAAACGAGCAGGGTTATCGCTTGCACGGCGAGAAGTTCTGGGTGGTGGATGGTTTGGGGGCAGACGCCTATGTGGTGGCTGCGCGTACAGCCGGGCAGCCGGGCGACAGCTCGGGCATCAGCCTGTTTCTGGTGCCAGCCGATACGCCGGGTTTGACCGTCAGCGCCTTGCCGATGATCGATTCACGCAATAGCGCACGCCTGCAAATGGACCAGGTACAGGTCAGCCATGGGGCACTGCTGGGGAAGGTGGGCGAGGGCTGGTACGCCCTCGACAGCGCACTCGACCGTGGTCGCGTGTGCCTGGCCGCGGAGTTGCTGGGAATGGCCGGGCAATTGTTCGACACCACCCTTGAATACCTCAAGACCCGTGTGCAATTCGACACCCGGATTGGCACTTTTCAAGTCCTGCAACACCGCGCCGCCCAGATGTACATCGACCTGGCACTGAGCCGCAGCGCCTTGATGGCCGCGCTGGCGAGCCTGGATGACGACAGCCTGGATGCGCGCACCCGCGCCCGGTTGGTGAGCCTGGCGAAATGGAAGGCCGGTGACACCGCCATCAAGGTTGCCAACGAAGCCGTGCAAATGCACGGCGGCATTGGCGTCACTGATGAGCTGGACGTCGGCCTGTACCTCAAACGCGTCCGCGTCGCCCAAAGCTGCCTCGGTGATCGCGACTTCCATTGCCAACGTTACGCAAGCAACACCTAGCCGCGAACGGGTGCCAACGCTGTGGGACATATGTTTTGGAGAATACATCGATGAGCATAGAACGCTGGCAAACCGCGTGGCGGCAATTGATCGCCCCCGGTGCGCCGTTTGAAGTAGTGACCCCGGACGACGGCGCGCCACGCTATTTTCGCCATGCGCCGCGCAATCTGTTGCAGGTGATTGACGCCGGGCGGGTCCATGGCGACCGTGAGTTTCTGATCTGGCAAACACAACGCCTGACGTTCAACCAATTTTTCGACCAGGTTGATCGCCTCGCAGAACAAATGGTCGCGCAGTTTGACCTGCAACCCGGTGAACGCGTGGCAATCGCCATGCGCAACCAGCCCGCCTGGCTGGTGGCCTTTGCCGCAATCCAGCAGTGTGGCGGTGTGTGTGTGCCGCTCAATAGCTGGGGCCTGCGCGACGAGCTGCAACATGGCTTACAGGACAGCGGTTCACGTGTGCTGCTGTGCGACGAAGCGCGCTTCAATACCTTGGCTGAAGACCTGCGCCGTGAACAACGGGCGACCATCGTCGTCGGCGCCCGGGACGGCGTATTGCCCGAATACTGCCTGCGCTTCGAAGACCTGATCAACGCCCCGGCTGCGCCGTTTCCGGCCCGGCCCATCGAGCCCGAGCAAGCTGCCCTTATTCTCTACACCTCCGGCACCACCAGCCGGGCCAAGGGTGTGGTGTCTAGCCATCGGGCCATTTCCCAGGCACTTTTTGCCCTGGATTTCCAGGGTGCGTTCTGCGCCATGAGTTCGCCTGAGCGCATCGGTGTGGTGATCAACAGCGGTTACTTGCCGACGATTCTTGCGGCGGTGCCGATGTTTCACGTCAGCGGCCTGCATGCGCAGTTTCTCTCGGCGCTGCGCGGCGGGCGCAGGCTCCTGCTGATGTACAAGTGGGATGTGGAGCACGCGCTGGACTTGATCCGCGACGAGCGCTGCACGCAGTTCAACGGGGCGCCGGTGATGATGCAGCAACTGTTGGCGTCTCCGCGCTTTGCCAGTGAACACACCGCCAGCCTGTTCGGGCTGGGCCTGGGCGGCGGGGCTTCGTCCGCCGGAGTGCTGGACAACATGCTCAAGCTCAAGCCCGAGGTCATCGGCGGCGCCGGTTATGGCCTGACTGAAAGCAACGGCATCGGCTCGGCGATTGGCGGTGATCCGTTTGTTTACAAGCCCGCATCGGCCGGTTGGGCCTTGCCCATCGTGGACATCCGTATTGGCGACAACCCGCACCAAGCGCAATCAGCAGGTGCACGCGGGCTGATCTGGCTGCGCTCACCGACGCTGATGAGCGCTTACTGGAACCTGCCCGAAGCCACCTCTCACTGCCTGCGTGACGGGTGGCTCGACACCGGGGATATCGGTTACCTCGACGATGAAGGTTTTTTGACTATCACCGGCCGGGTCAAGGAATTGATCAACCGTGGCGGCGAGAAGATCTCAGCGGCGGAAATCGAAACCTGCATCCTCGATATGCCCGGCGTTCTTGAGGCGGCGGCGTTTGCCATTGCCGACCCGTTGCTGGGTGAAGTGGTGGGGCTGGCCGTGCATGGTCAGGCCTCGTCGCTGCCCCAGGAGCCGCAAGTGTGCGCGTTCATCGCCGAGCGCCTGGCGGCTTACAAAGTGCCTGCACGGGTGTATCGCCTGCTTGAGCCGTTGCCGCGCAATGCTACCGGCAAGGTGCTCAAGTCGCACATGCAAGAAAACCTCGATGCATAGCCCTTTTTTAGTCTTTCCGGACGATGTTGCGGCCGGCAGAACACTAACAATGGGGCCATACCCAAAAGCCTTATCAGCGAAGGAGGCACAACATGACAATAACAAGAACAGGTCTCATGCTTGCGGTCGCAGTCACAGCCCAGTGCGGGTTGTCGACGTATGCCAGCGCCGAGGTCTCAGCCCAGGAAGCCGCCAAACTGGGCAAGGAGCTGACCTGCGTCGGCGCCGAACAGGCCGGTAACGCCGAAGGCACCATCCCGCCGTACACCGGCAAGTATCTGGGAGAGGTGCCGGGCTGGCAGCATGTGAAATTCTCGGGCGACCATCCGGTTGACCCTTATGCCGCCGAAAAACCGATTGCGGTCATCACCGCGCAGAACATGAGCCAGTACGAAGCGCATTTGACTGAAGGCCAAAAGGCGCTGCTGAAGAAGTACCCCACCACCTACAAAATGAACATTTACCCAGGCCATCGGGATTTCCGTTACCCCGATTACGTGTGCCGACGCGCGATGGACAACGCCTTGCACGCCAAGCTGGTCAACGACGGCGCAGGTTTCACCGGGCTGGGCCAGGTGCCGTTCCCGATTCCCAAGAACGGCATGGAACTGCTGTGGAACCACCAACTGCCAGCACGGGCCTGGACTGAAGAAAAAACCAGCGACCTGGCCTCGGTCCTGCCCAACGGCAGCATCGGCTGGGGTCGTGCCCTGGCGCGCAACCTGGCACCCGCCAACTCGCCGGTGGTCGACCCCAGCACAGACGGCAAAATCCAGTCGCTCAGTAACAACATGACCCTGAAACCGGCGCGTGATAACGGCACCCTGAACATTGCCCACGAGCCCTACAACTTTGCCACCGACGCGCGCCAGGCCTGGACCTACAGCCCCTCAACCCGACGCGTCAGGCAATTGCCGGGATACGGCTACGACCAGCCGATGATTGGCACCAACGGCACCATGACCGTCGACGAAGATCGCTTGTACAACGGTTCCCCGGAACGCTACACCTGGACACTCATCGGCAAACGTGAAATCTACACCCCGGCCAACGCTTTTAAAGCCAACGCCGGCACCCTTAAATATGCCGACATCCTCACGCCCAACCACCCAAATCCTGACGTCATGCGTTATGAACTGCGGCGCGTCTGGGTCTTGCAAGCTGACTTGAAAGAGGGCTTTCGTCATGTGTATGGCAAGCGTGTCTTGTTCATTGATGAAGACACCTGGAACTCGGTTCTGGCCGACAACTACGATGCCCGTGGGCAGCTGTGGAAACACGCCATGGTCAATTACTACTACCACCCTGACATGAGCGGCTGGCAGGCCGGCTCGCAGTTTTTCATGGACCTTAACTCCGGTCAGTACACCGGCTACGGCATGACCAACGAATCGAAAAAAGGTCCGATTCTCAATGAAGGTAAATACACCCCTGACCAGTACACCGCCGATGCCGCACGCGCTTCCGGTCGCTAAAACCCGGCCTTGAAGCAAAAGCCCCGGCAACCGCCGGGGCTTTTTTTGTCCAGCGAATGGGTCCGCTCGGAGCTTACAAGAGAAGGGGGCAACGTCACCTGAGGTGCAGGCATGAAAAAGCCGCTGCAACCTGTGAGGTTGCAGCGGCTGGGTGGGGCGTAAAGCGGATCAGGCCGTGACAGCCCGCAAAGGTGTGGTCAGGCGGGCAGGGTGTTGCATGTGTTGGCGGTAGCGCGGCAATGCCAGGACCAGGAAGACGCTGGCCAACACCAGCATCGACACTGAGCAGGCCAGCGCATAACGCAATGATTCATTGCCCAGGCTCGGCACAAAAAAGTCACTGAGCATACCGACAAACAAGGGCCCGACGCCGACGCCGAGCAGGGTCATGGACATCACAAAAATCGCAGTCGCCTGCGCCAGTCGGGTTGCCGGGAACAAATGGGTGATGGCGCTCAGGCAGGGAGTCGCCCACCACACGCCAAAAAACGCGAAAACACTGTAGAACAGGAAGGCTTGTGGTACCGCTGTGCTGCCAACGTAAAACGCCGTGCCTTGCGGCCATAGAAAGTAGGCGAGGACGAAGGGGATGCTGATCAGCGTGCCCAGCAGCGGTACGCCTATTTGCCAGCCCGCATCACGTCGCGCCAGGCGATCGGTGAGCACGCCGCAGACCAGTGTGCCAATGGTTGCGCCGCCACCGCCGACTACGCCCACCAGAAACCCGGCCTGTTGCATGTTGAGGCCGTGGGAGCGGATCAGGAAGCTCGGGCTCCAGGTGCCGACGGCATATCCGGCAATCGCCGCTGCGCCGCCGGTAAGGACCAGCCAGAGGAACGACGGCATGCGAAACAGCTCGACGAGGGTCTGCATCCAGCCTTCCGTTTGCAGCGCCGTACTGCTTAACGGCACAACTCGCTTGGGGGTACGCACCGTCAACAGCAGTACCAGGCCGAGCAAGATTCCGGGCGCGCCAATCAAGATAAAGGCGTACCGCCAGCCATGGTGCTGGGCGACCCAGCCGCCCAGGCCCAGACCGACAATGGCGCCCAGGCTTGAACCCAGCATCAGGCAGGCCAGGGCGGTGGAACGGCGCTCGGGCGGGTATAAATCCGACACCATGGCCACTGAGGGCGCTGTACCGCCGGCTTCGCCCACCGCCACGCCAATGCGCGCGAGCACCAACGTCAGGAAGTTGCCGGCCATGCCACAAAGCATGGTCATCAGGCTCCAGGCCATGCAGCTGAAGGCGATCACCGGCTTGCGCCCGACACGGTCGGAGAGGCGCCCCAAGGGAAAACCGAACACGGTGTAAAACACCGCGAAGGTTACCCCTGACAACAGGCCGATTTGGGTATCCGAAATGCCGAATTCGAGCTTCACCGGCTCAATCAGAATCGCCATCAGTTGGCGGTCGATGTAATTGAAGACATATATCGTGGCGAGCACAAACAGTGCGTAGTGCGTTCGCCAGGTCACGGGGGGGGAATGGTTCACTGCGGGTGCTCCCGGTTTTATTAGGGTGTGCGTGATGCTCAGTCTGTCACGGGATTTTCTCATCGTCTGTTCAGACCATGTTCTTGCCATCTTTGGTCGAGTGCAGTCCCGTTTGCTCGGTCAGGCCGCACAGATCTCCTACCTAGTCTTGTCGGACGATGTTTGTCTGGCGTTGACGATTAATCATTCAGCTCATAGTCGCTGGCAGGTCAGCGCTTGCCCACGCGGTGGCAAGCCTGCGGGCAGCCTGAAAACAATAAGAAGCTGAGGAATTGAAATGAGCGTCTTGTTCGAGCCGGTCACCCTGGGCGAGCTGAAGCTGGCCAACCGAATTGTCATGGCGCCGATGACACGCAGTCGAGCCCTGGCGGATGCAATCCCTGGCAGCGATATGGTCGAGTATTACCGCCAGCGCGCCGGTGCCGGGTTGATCATCGCCGAAGGCACTGCACCTTCGGCCTGCGGCCTGGGCTATTGCCGGACGCCCGCAATCTACAGTGCCGAGCAGATGGCCGGGTGGCAGCGGGTCACCGAGGCCGTGCATGCCGAAGGCGGACGCATTGTGCTGCAACTGATGCACGTAGGCCGCGCGGCCAGCCAGCACAATAAACCGGCAGGCGCACCTACGGTGGCGCCTTCGGCACTGCGCGCAAACACTCAGGTGTTCAGCGACAGCCACGGGCCGGTCGACACCGACATGCCTCAAGCGCTGACGGTGCAAGGTATTCAACAGGTCATCGAGCACTACCGCAAGGCAGCCTTGAATGCGCGTCAGGCAGGCTTTGACGGTGTAGAGCTGCACTGCACCAGCGGTTATCTGCCGATGCAGTTCATGGCTTCCGGCAGTAACCTGCGCAACGATGCCTACGGCGGGGACGCTGCGGGCCGCGTGCGTTTTGCCAAGGAAGTGATCGAGGCCATGGCCGGGGCCATTGGTGCGGGCCGTGTCGGTTTTCGCCTGTGCCCCGGCAACCCGTACAACGACATTGACGACCTGGAGCCTGCACACACCGCTGCGGCCTTGTGTGCTGCGGTCGCGCCGCTGCCGCTGGCTTACCTGCATATCATGCGTTCGCCGCTGCAAGGGCTGGATGCCTTTGAACTGGCGCGTCAGCACAGCCCTCATGCACTGATTCTCAATGACAGTTTCGACGGCCCCTCGGCCAATGCCGCTCTCGCGTCGGGCGAGGGGGCTGCCGTGTCGTTTGGCCGTCACTTTATTGCCAACCCGGACCTTGTTGAACGCCTCCGGCACGGCCGGGCGCTGAGTCGTTTTGATCGCAAGACGCTGTATACACCGGGCAAGGCGGGCTATACGGATTACCCCACCTGGCAAGCCGTTGCGCAGGAGGTGGCGCAATGAGCCTGAATACCCTGTCCGGTGTGCTACCAACCCGCCCGGTGCCACGGGAACAGACCCAGGCGCTGCTGGATCTGCGTTCTGCCGCTGCCGGGTTGATCAAGCCCCGTGACCTTTACACCCTGGCCGACCGTCTTGAGCAGCAGGCGCAAGAGCAGGGCGAACGCCCGTTCCTGATCTACCGCGAGCAGCGCCTGAGTTATCGCGAAGTCGACGCACGGGCCAATCAGATGGCCCATACGTTCTACGCCAATGGCCTGCGCGCTGGCGACGTGTGTGCGTTGATCATGGAGAACCGCCCGGCGTTTTTCTGCACCTGGTTTGGTCTGGTCAAACTCGGTGTGGTGGTGGCCTTTATCAACACTCAGGTCAGCGGCAAACCGCTGCTGCATGCGCTGCAGACCACCGAGGTCAAAGCCCTGGTGGTTGGCGAAGAATGCCTGGCCAATGTGCAGGCCACCGAGGGTTTACCGGACGTGCCTTGCTGGTTGATCCATGACCCTGAAACCCCTTGGTCGGGGCCGCAGCCCAAAGCTATAGACGGGCATTTTGATGCGCGCATCGAGAACGCTCCACGCACACTGTTCCCGCGCGATATTCGCGCGCACATCGATGCGCAGACGCCGACCCTGTTGATTTTCACCTCGGGCACCACGGGTTTGCCCAAGGCAGCGCGCTACAGCCATATGCGCTGGTTGTCATCGGGGGATGTGATGGAAGTCACCCTGCAGGCAACCCGCGACGACGTGTTTTATTGCTGTCTGCCGCTGTACCACGGCGCTGCGGCCACTTCGGTGACGTCAACCGCGCTGCGCGCCGGTGCTGCCATTGTGATCCGGCGAAAGTTCAGCGTGCGTGAGTTCTGGAGCGATGCGGCGAATCATCGCATCAGCATCTTCCAGTACATCGGGGAAATCTGCCGTTACCTGCTTAACCAGCCGGTGCGCGAAGGCGAACGCCAGCACAGTTTGCGCTGCATGCTCGGCGCCGGGCTGTCACCCGATTCCTGGCAGCGCTGGCTGGAGCGATTTGGCCCGATCCAGGTGTTCGAAGGCTGGGGAGCCACTGAAGCCAACGCCGCGATCATCAACGTTGACAACTATTTTGGGTCCTGCGGCCGTGTGCCGGACTGGAGCAAAACCAATGTGCGGCTGGTGCGTTACGACATTGAAAACGACTGTCACCCGCGCGATGAAAACGGCTTTTACCAAGTCTGTGAGGTCGGTGAAGCCGGTGAGGCCATGGGCTTTATCGTCGATCACCCTGAAATCGGTAGCGGGCGCTTCGAGGGCTACACCTCGGCCGAGGCGACCGAAAGCAAAATCCGCCGCAATGTGTTCCGCGAAGGGGACGCGTACTGGAGTTCCGGTGATTTGTTGCGCCAGGACGCTGACGGCTACTGCTACTTCGTCGACCGCATTGGCGACACCTTTCGCTGGAAAAGCGAGAACGTGTCAACCGCCGAAGTGTCCGACGCCCTGGGCGACCTTGCCGGCCTTGAGCTGATTAATGTTTACGGCGTGCAGGTGCCGGGCCACGAGGGCCGGGCAGGGATGGCGGCGGTGCTGATGCAGCCAGGTTGCGACTTTGACCCGCAAGCGCTGTATCACCTGACCGAGGCCCGTTTACCCCGTTATGCGGCCCCGGTGTTTGTCCGTGTCACCCGGTCAGCCGATTTGACTGCGAGTTTCAAGCTGCGCAAGGTTGACCTGCAACGTCAGGGGTATTGCCCGGCACGTTGCAACGACCCGCTGTATATCCGCGACGAATCGGCTGGCACGTATGTGCCGTATTCGCTGCACGCCCTGGAACGGGCAGGGCTCGCGGCATTCGCGGTGGCCGACCATGGCTGATCTGGATCACAACGGTCATGAACTGCGCGCCGGGCTGCGTTATCCCTGGCCGCAGGCACCCGAGTCCGGGCAGGTTCGCGAAGTAGCGCCGGGCGTGTGGTGGCTGCGCATGCCTCTGCCGTTTCGCCTCGATCACATCAACCTGTATCTGCTGCGCGATACCCACGGTTGGGTCGTGGTAGACACCGGCATGAACACCGCACAAACCCGCGAGGTCTGGGACCGGGTGCTGGATGAGGTGTGCGAAGGCCTGCCGGTGCTTGCAGTGGTTTGCACTCACTTTCACTCCGACCATGCCGGGGTTGGCGCATGGCTCAGCGAGCGTTTCCAGTGCCCGGTGTACATGACGGCCAGCGAGTTTCAGGCGTTGCACGTCAGGTTCCCGGCAGATCAACCGCCGGGGTGGGACTTTCTCGATTTCTACCGCAAGGCCGGTGTGAGCGACGAGCACAGCGCCGAGTTGTTTGCGGTGATGAGCAACGCGCACTTTCTGCCAGTGCCGTTGAACCATTTTCGGCGCCTGCGTGAAGGCAGCCGCCTGGAGATCGGCGGTCGCACCTGGCAGGTCGTGACAGGCAAAGGCCACTCGCCAGAGCACGCCTGCCTGTATGCCGCTGAAGACGGCTTGCTGATTTCCGGGGACCAAGTGCTGCCGCGCATCACCTCGACGGTCGGCGTGCATGCCACCGAACCGCTGGCCAACCCGCTGCTGGACTGGCTCGACTCGATCACCCATCTGCGCAGTCTGCCGGACACGGTACTGGTACTGCCTGCCCACGAGCGGCCGTTTTTCAATTTGCATCACCGTCTGGATCAACTCGACGCCCACCACCAAGGGCAACTGGCGTTGATGCTGGCCAACTGTGACGAGCCGCGCACCGTGCTCGAACTGATGTCTGCGTTGTTTCCCAGGCTGTCGGGGCGTTTCGACGAACTGATGGCGCTTGGCGAGACCTTGGCCCATGCCAATTACCTGGTGGCCAATGGATCGCTGGAACGGGATGAGGACCGGGGGCGCTATCGCTACCGGTGCGCGGTAAAGAGCGCGTGCCCGGCAACTTCACTCAAGGTGTTTTGAGCGAACGGCACGCCAGCAGGGTTGAACATTCCAGGCGACCAACCGGTTGCCCTTCAGGAGAGTCAGTGTGATCAAGAAAAATAAAAATAACTCTACGGTCATGGCGTCAGGCGCGTTGCAGGTCAGCGGTTTGACAGCGGCGCTGGCCCTGGCGTCAACGCCCGCCTGGGCCGGTGACACGATCGAGTTCGATAACGGCATGACCATGGACTGGTCGGTGACCACCAGCTATGGCATCGGGGTACGGACCGGCAAGCAAAGCAGCCGCTTGATGACCATCAACGCCGACGATGCCAACCGCAACTTCGATCGGGGCAGCCTGACCACAAACCGCGTGGGCGCGCTGGGCGAACTGATACTGCGCAAGGACAACTACGGTGCGGTGGTGCGCGGCAGCACGTTTTACGACGACGTTTACCACCGTGGCAACGATAACAACTCACCCGATACGGTAAACAAGTACGGCAGCAACGATGAGTTCACCAGTGACACCCGTTATTACAGCGGCGGGCGCACACGCCTGCTGGATGCCTATGTGTTTGGCGGCTGGCGTTTTGACAATGACACCATGCTCGATGTTAAGGCCGGTCGACACATCGAGTCCTGGGGCGAAAGCTTGTACTACCCCGGCGTCAACGGCGTGCAAAACCCGTCCGACGCTGTAAAAGCCGCCCAGCCGGGGGTTGAAGTCAAGGAAGTACTGCTGCCGGTGGGCCAGGTCTCCGGGTCATTCCGCCTCAACCCGCAAGTGACCTTTGGCGCGTATGTGCAGTACGAGTGGAAGGGCACCGAACTGCCGCCTGTGGGGAGCTACCTGTCGAGCAGCGATGTGATCGGGCCAGGCCGCGAGTTCATTTACGCCAACGGCCAGAAAGTTGCTTACCGGGGCACCGACGAGCCGCGTGATGGCGGCCAATGGGGTGTGCAAGTGCGTTACCGGCCAGTGCAGGCAGTCGAACTGTCGCTGTTTCACGTCAATTACCACGACAAGAACCCGGCCACCGCCTTGCTCGGTTATGACGCCCTGCCAGTCGGCGGTGGCCTTAACGCGTTCACGATCAACGGCTACCGGGTCAAGTATTTCGAAGACATCAAGCTGACTGGTATCAGCGCCTCAACCAAAATCGGCGAAACCCAGGTGGGTGCCGAATGGTCGTACCGCGATGGTGCGCCGGTCATGGTCAATACCGCCCTTGGCGCCGTGCCCGCCAAGGGCAAAGGCCAGCAAATGCAGTTGTCGGCCATGCGCATCCTTGGCGATCGCCCCTGGGCCAGCCAGACCACGCTGACCGCTGAGGTCATTCGCGTGCAGGTTGATAGCGTCGAATCCACCTCGGCAGCGCCGAACCTGCTGGGGATGAACCTGTTGCCCTCAGTGGGCGCGCTGGTCGGCCCGTCCAATGACTACACCTACAACACCAGCGCTGGCTGGCGTACCAAAGCCTCCAGTGCCTACACCGTGGGCGCGTCGTTCAGTTATCCGGGGGTTTTCCAGGGCTGGGACCTGGACGTCCCCTTGAGCTTTTCCAACGTGTTCAGTGGTTCTACGCCCATGGCCGGGAGCATCTCCGGTGTCGCTGGCGACCGGCGCCTGAGCGTGGGCTCCACGTTCAAGTACCTGGGCAACCTGGAAGTCGGTTTGAAATACATCGCTTACCTGGGCGAGCCGGACCCGATCAAGCGTCCGTTTGCCGACCGTGACTACGCCACGTTCTCAATGAAATACACCTTCTGATCACTACCTCATGCCCGGGCCTTTAACCACGGCGCCGGGCAATCACCATCACTTTAAAACGGCCGAAGCCTGTGCTTCGGCAGGGAGGCGTCATGGGGCTCAAAGGGCATGCAGCCATTGTTGGCACTGCACAATACAAACCGGAAAAATACGCGACGGCGCCCAAGATGTTTCACCTTGAGCAGGTTGCCGACCTCGCAGCCCAGGCGTTACGCGATGCCGGGCTCAAGGCCTCGGACCTCGACGGGCTGGTGATCAACGGCCCGCACTTTCACGAAGCCTCGGTATTTGTTCCGGCCATGGCCGCCGAATACCTGGGCCTGCGCTTGAACTTCGCTGAAGTGGTGGACCTGGGCGGTTGCACCTCGGTGGGCATGGTCTGGCGCGCTGCTGCAGCGATCGAGTTGGGCCTGTGCCAGGCGGTGCTGTGCGTCATCCCCGCACGCATGGCGCCATTTGGCCCGGATGAAGACCCGTCCTGGATGGCGCGCTCCATGCGCTTTGGTGGGCACAGCACGGCCTTTGGCGCACCTGAAGCCGAGTTCGACCTGCCCTATGGGCACATGGGCCAGAACACCGGTTACGCGATGATCGCCCAGCGTTATGCCGCCCAGTACGACTACGACCAGCGCGCGATGGCCAAGATTGCCGTCGACCAGCGCACCAACGCCCTGGCCAACCCGCAAGCAATGTTTTATGGCCAACCCTTGACCATCGAACAAGTGCTGGCGAGCAAGATGGTCGCCGATCCGCTGCACGTTCTGGAAATTGTGATGCCGGTGGCCGGGGGCGCAGCCATGATCATCACCAACAAGGAGGTCGCGGCACGCTCGCGCAAGCGCCCGGCCTTTATTACCGGGTTTGGTGAGCACCTGGCGTTCAAATCGCCGTCGTATGCCGAAGACATGCTCAACACGCCGATTGGCCCGGCTTCTCGGCGCGCTTTTGGCATGGCCGGGCTCAAACCTGCGGACATCGACGCCGCGCAAATCTATGACTGCTACACCATCACCACCTTGCTGACCCTGGAAGATGCCGGCTTTTGCGGCAAGGGCGAGGGTATGGCGTTTGTCCGAGAACATGACCTGACCTGGCGGGGTGACTTCCCGATGAACACCCACGGCGGGCAACTGAGCTTTGGCCAGTCGGCTTCGGCCGGCGGCATGAGCCAGGTGATCGAGGCGGTGACGCAAATCGCCGGCACGGCCGGAGAACGCCAACTGGGGCGCTGCGACAACGTTTACGTGTCCGGTACCGGCGGCGTGATGAGCGAGCAGGGCGCATTGATACTTCAGGGAGCATAAGCACATGTCCAACAACAAACCCATGCCGGTCCCCACGCAGATATCCATGCCATTTTGGGAAGGGCTCAAGGCGCGTCGCCTGCTGATCCAGCAATGCAACGCGTGCACACACTGGAACTTTTACCCGCGCCGGCATTGCCCTGTCTGCCTGGAGCATGACCTGACCTGGCGTGAAGTCGATGGCAGCGCGACGCTGTACAGCTATACCGTGACGCGTATCGCCACCTTGCCCGACTTTATCGATGAAATGCCGCAAAAACTGGCGGTGGTTGAATTGGCGCAAGGGGTGCGCATCAACACCAACCTGGTCGGCCTTGATGAAAACGAAATCAAAATAGGCATGGCGTTGCAGCCGGTCTTTGCCGAAGTGGACAGCAAAGGTAATCGCCTGCTGCGCTTCACCGGCGTTGGCAAGGCCGTCGCGCCACTGGAATCGCTGCCAGAACAGGCTCGCGTTCCGCAGCCTGTGGAGTCCGAACAGCCACTGGCCCGGCAGATCGACCTGAACGATGAACCGGCTTTACAGGCGTTGGTCAGCGAGCACTACAGCGACTGGAGCAACGTAGTCGTCGTCGACCAGGTATTGATCGATGCCTTTGCCCAATTGTCGGGCGACGATTACTGGATCCATACCGACCCTGAGCGTGCGCGTCTGCAAAGCCCGTTCGGCGGCACCATCGCCCATGGTGCGCTGGTACAGGTTTTACAATCACGAATGAAACTGGCCCTGGGTTTTGAGATCAGCGGTTTCAGCACCCAGATCAACTACGGCTCCGACCGTCTGCGCTTTCCGGCGCCCGTGCCCGCAGGTTCACGCATCCACTCCCGGGCCCGGGTGAAAAAGGTCGAGCGGCTGCCCCGTGGCACTCAGTTGACCCTGGAGCTCAATACCCATGTGGTAGGCCAGGACCGCCCATCCGTCATCAATGACCTGGTCATTCTCTACATCGCTTGACCCCTCTGCAGGCGCCAGGTCTGGCGGCGAAATCAATACACACACTTTTTCGCCGCCAGCCTGGCTCAGCAGCCCGGCGACATAAGCCATTTGGACGATGTCACGGCCAGGGCTTGCACGGAGTATCACTTAGGAAGCCGCGTAGGAATGGCGTGCTTCTGCTGCCCTCGCACCTGACAAGAACAAGAGGATTGGCCCTATGACTTGCCCTATGCACGTGTGCCTGGAACAGGAGCGTTGTGTATGCGTTCTCTGATCGGTTACGCGGTTTGCCTGGTGGTCGCGTTGACCATTGGCTACACCTTCTCGCCCAAATCCCCTGCGCAAGCAGAACCATTGGCCACGCGGCCGGATCGGGTGCAGATCAACGGCTTGCTTAATCTGGGCTCGCGAGTAATCGCAGTGGGCGAGCGCGGCAGCATTCTGCTCAGCGATGATCAGGGCGTCAGTTGGCAGCCGGCCAGTGTCGGCACTCAACGCCACGCCACCTTGACCGCTGTCGTCGCACTGGACGCTAAACGGTTGGTGGCGGTCGGGCATGACAGCTGGATCTTGCGCTCCGACGACGCGGGCAACACCTGGCAGGAAGTGCGCTACGACAGCGAGCTGGGTGAACCGCTGCTGGGCGTCTGGACTGCTGGCGGTGACAGCGTCATGACGTTTGGCAGTTTCGGCAAGTTCTATCAATCCCTTGATGCCGGCAAGACCTGGACGCCACAGGCGCTGGACATCGACAAAGCCCATTTGAACAGCATGGCCGGTGGCAACGATGGCCGACGCATCTTGGTGGGCGAGCAAGGGCTGGTCTTGCGCACCGATGACGCGGGCCGGCACTGGCGCAGCTTGTCACCTTTTTACAACGGTTCATTGTTCGGCATCGTGCGCCTGAGTGCCGATAACTGGGTGGCTTATGGCATGCGCGGGCATGTCTTCGTCACTCACGACTTTGGCAACAACTGGAAGCAGATCAACATCGGCAACACGCTACCGCTGTACGGGCATGCCGTGCTGCCCGATCACACCGGGCTGGTGATTGTCGGCGCGGGCAGTTCCGTGGTGCGCCTGAATGAGCAGGGTGAGCTGGTCGGCGTCGGTCGTCTGGCCGGGCTGGGCACGTTGACTTCGGCAACGTTGATTGGCTCGCGCCTGCTGGTGGGTGGCGAGCGGGGGGTATTGCAGGGTTCTGCTGGCAGCGTCGCAACACTGTTGACCCCGCAGGCCAGTGAGTCCAAGGGAGTCATGCAATGAATCAAGGCAAACACTGGGTGACGCGCTGCGTCGAAACGTGCGCAGATTACTTGATGGCCTGGCGCAAACAGCTGTTGGTGCTGTTTGTACTGGTGACACTGGGCCTGGGCTACAGCGCCACCCACACGCAACTGGACCCGGGGTTCAACAAACAGATCCCGGTGAGCCACCCGTACATGATCAACTTCCTTAAGTTCAGCAATTACTTCACGGGGGCCAATCGCTTTCTGGTCAGTGTGCGCTGGAAAGGCGAGGGCGACATTTATAACCCCGAGTACCTGGAGACGCTGAGTAAAGTCACTGACGACGTGTTTTTTATCTCTGGGGTCAGCCGCCCCAGCGTGACATCGCTGTTCACCGCCAATGTGCGCTATATCGAAATCACCGAGGAAGGGTTTTTCGGTGACGTAGTCGTGCCACCGCGTTTCAGCGGCACCCCCGAAGACCTGGCGCAGGTGCGCAGCAACACGGCGGCCTCAGGCCAGGTCGGGCGGCTGGTGGCTAACGACCTGAAATCGGCCATGGTCCGTGCAGACTTGCAGGATATCGACCCCAAGACAGGCAAACCGGTGTCTTATGTGGAGATCGCCAAGCGCCTGGAGGACATTCGCAACAAGTACAACAGCCCCGATATCGAAATCAATATTGTCGGATTCGCCAAGCTGGTGGGTGATGTGGTGGAAGGGCTGAACACGGTGATCGGCTTCTTTATCGTGGCCTTTGTCATCACCGGGTTGTTGCTCTGGGTGTATTCCCGCTCGCTGCGCCTGACCGTGGTGGCGCTGCTGGTGGCCTTGCTCCCGGTGGTCTGGTTGCTGGGCCTGTTGCCGTTGCTGGGCCTGGGCATCGACCCGATGTCGATTCTGGTGCCCTTTCTGATCTTCTCCATAGGCGTATCCCATGCGGTGCAGATGACCAACGCCTGGAAACAGGAAGTGCTGGCAGGCCACTCTGCCAAAGACGCAGCGCGCTCGGCGTTCTGCAAAATATTCATCCCCGGTTCTTTGGCCTTGTTGATGAACGCCTTGGGGTTTGCAGTGATCATGCTGATTGATATACCCATCGTTCACGAGCTGGGGGTCACGGCCTGTATCGGTGTGATGCTGATGATCATCACCAACAAATTGATGTTGCCAATCATCATTTCTTACTTGCGCCTTGAACCCGCCTTGTTGCGCCGGGCCCAAGCGCAGCCCGCTGGCAAACACCGCCTGTGGTGGCGACTGTCGGCGCTGGCCGAGCCTGGCCCGGCGCTTGGGGTATTTGCCATCAGCCTGCTGCTGTTGCTGGCCGGTGCCTATAAAGCCCGTGATCTGGCGGTGGGCGACATTGGCGCCGGTGCACCGGAACTGCGCGCCGACTCTCGCTACAACCAGGATAACGGCAAGATCATCAGCAGCTATTCGATCGGGCTGGATGTGATGTCGGTGTTTGTCCAGGTCAAAGGGGTCGAAGAAGGTTGCCTGTCACCCACCGTGATGCGTGCGGTGGAGGCGTTTGATTTCCGCATGCGCACCGTTCCGGGAGTGCAGTCGATCCAGAGCGTAGTGGACATGGGCAAGCGGGTGATTGCCGGTAACAACGAAGGCAACCCGCGCTGGGCGGCCATACCGGGATCTGCACGGGGTTTGAGTCAGGGCGCACGGGCCTACATGCCGGATGACGGGCTGGTCACCGACGGCTGCCAGCAGATGCAGATCCTGGTGTTTTTGGCTGACCATGAAGGCAGCACCGTCAGCCATGCCATCGAGCAAGCCAGGCGCATCATCGCCGAGGTCAGTTCGCCGCAGGTCGAGTTCCTCCTCGCCGGTGGCAACGTCGGTGTCATGGCGGCCTCCAACGAGGCGGTCAAGCATGCCGAAGTGATCATGCTCGGGGCACTGTTCGGCTCGGTGGCGCTGTTTTGCTGGCTGACCTTCCTGTCGATTCGTGCAGTGCTGTGCATTTTGGTGCCGCTGGCGATTGTCGCGATCCTCTGTAATGCCCTGATGACGATGCTCGGCATCGGCCTCAAAGTCGCAACCTTGCCCGTAATGGCGCTGGGTGTGGGCGTCGGTGTCGATTACGGGATTTACCTCTATGAGCGTATCCAGCACGAAATGCTTCGGGGGGCGAATTTGCGCGAGGCTTTCTACGAGGCCATGTGTCAACGCGGTACGGCGGCAGTGTTTACCGCCCTGACCATGTCGATTGGCGTCTGTACCTGGGCCTTTGCCCCGCTGAAATTTCAGGCGGACATGGGCGTGCTGTTGTCGTTCATGTTCCTGGTCAACGTGCTGGGGGCGATTTTCCTCCTGCCAGCACTGGCGGCCTGGTTCAATCTCGGGCGCCCGCTGGTGCGTCAGCGAGTGAGGCAACCGGCCATGGCACAGGGCCAGTTTCGCCTGAAAAACAGCCCGGCATCGCGTGATATTCAGTAACAAAAATAAAAGTGCGAGACCTATTGTGGAGTCAATAAGCGATCGTGACACTGATCCCGGTCGCGCCGCATGAGGCCACGCTGCAAGCAGCGTTCAAAGGGGGAGCCCAGAGCTCTCCCAAGCCGAAATTATAAAAATAATAAGGGAAGGAATGTGTCCTTACCCGAGCGAGGAGAAGACTATGCAAAGTAGCGTCTTGACCCATGAAGGTCTGGTGAGTCTTGGTCTGGAACTGGCGCGTTACAACGAGCTCGTGGGCGAAATCTATGAAGGCGCACTGGACCCGAAACTGATGGCCCGCGCCCTTAAAAGTTTTCTCAAACTCTACGATGCCAACTTCGCCACCCTGATCCTGCGTGTGCCCGAACAGACCGATACCGGGGTGATGATTCTCGCGGGCGACATTGAGGGCGCCGGTGATGTCTGCTACATGACCTACCCGCAAACCAGCACACCGTTCGCCAACCAGCCGTTGGATCATGTGTTCACCGTGGACGACATCATGTCGTCCACCGAGTGGGAGCAAAACGTCTACTTCAAGATGTTCTGCGGGCCCCATGACGTGTACCACCTGATGGGCGCCGACATTTCCACCCCGGATGGCGGCAAACTGCGTTTTCGTGTGACACGGCCCAAGCACAAACCCAACTTTTCGGCCAATGAACGGGCGTTGTGCGCCAGTTTTCTGCCGCATCTGCGCCGTGCGTCGCAGTTGCACAACCTTATTGATCGCAGCGAATCGTTGAGCGACCTGTACTCCCAGGCCATCAGCCGCTTGTCGGTCGCGACGCTGGTTCTGGACGAGAGTGGCAGCGTGTTGCAAAGCAACCCGGTGGCCGACGAGATCCTCGCCCGTTCTGATGGCCTGAAGCTGGTGGGCGGCCGCCTCGAAGCCACTTACCCAAGCGACAACCGGGTGCTGCAACAGCTGATTCGCAGTGCGTTTGACCCGGATGCCCCAAAAAGCGCCGAAGCCATGTCTGTGACCCGGCCTTCGGGTCTGGTCAACCTGGGGGTGGTGGTCGAATCGATTCCATCCCTGGATTGGGCCGAGGAAAAAGGCCAGCCGGCGGCGCTGGTGTACATTCGCGATGCGTCGAGCAAGTCCCTGGCCAGCGAAGTGGTCACTAAGCAGTTGTTCAACCTCACCCGTGCAGAAACCGCCCTGGCGATGGAACTGGCCAACGGGTTGTCACTGGAGGAGGCCGCCGAAGCCTTGAATATTCGCCGTAACACGGCACGCGCGCATTTGCGCTCGATCTTCTCCAAGACCGGTGTGCGGCGTCAGACCGAACTGGTGCGCATCATGCTCAACAGCGTGGTCGCGCTGGGTAAACCCAAGCCGACCATGAAAGTCGCGGAAAAAATCAAAGTCCCACCGCCCCGGCTGTCTGCACCGCTCTATAACCACGCCTGAGTCAGGCGCAGTTTTTTAGTCTGCTCAGACGATGCCGGGGAGGGATTCGCGTGCCGATACTGCCCGGACCATTACGGAGAATACACATGCCTATAACTGCTATTACAGGAAGCGCCTCGGGAATCGGTGCCGCTGTCAGCGCGGCCATGCGTGCTGCAGGGCACCAGGTGATTGGTATCGATCGCAGTAATGCGGATGTGAACGCCGATCTGTCGACGCCACAGGGGCGTGACGCCGCCATCACACAGGTGCTCGAACTCAGCGGTGGTACCCTCGACGGGCTGATCTGCTGTGCCGGGGTGGGGGTTACGGCGCCCACCTGCGGCCTTATCCTGGCGGTCAACTATTTTGGCGTCAGCCAGTTGCTCGAAGGCCTGCAAGGTGCACTGAGCCGGGGGCAACAAGGCGCGGCGCTGGTGATCGGTTCAGTGGCGGCGACTCACTCAGGCCCGGCAGGCCAACCGATGATTGATGCCATGCTCGGCGGCGATGAAACCGGGGCCTTGGCGCTGGCCAACGACAGCGGGCAATCTCACGTAGCCTATGCCGCCTCCAAATACGCCATCAGCCACCATGCCCGCAGCCTGGCGGTGAGCTGGGGCAAGCAGGGGTTGCGACTTAACGTGGTTGCACCGGGCGCGGTAGAAACACCGTTACACCAGGCATCCCTGGACGATGCCCGGTTTGGTCAGGCAACCCGCGACTTTGTTGCGCCGCTGGGCCGTTCCGGTCGCCCGGATGAAATCGCTGCCGTGGTGGCGTTCCTGCAATCGCCCCAGGCGTCGTTTGTTCATGGCAGCGTGGTGTTTGTTGATGGCGGCATGGACGCCATGGTTCGCCCCGCGCACTTCTAAAAGGATTGAGCATGAATAAGGTGGCATTCATTACTGGCGCCAGCCGGGGTATTGGCCGCGAGGCGGCGCTGGCATTTGCCCGCGCCGGGTTTGACGTGGCAATCAGCGCCCGCACGCTCAACGAGGGTGAACGGCATGAACACGCGTTGCGCGACGCCGACGGGGCACCGCTGACAGGCAGCCTCAACGGCACTGCGCACACGCTGCGTGAAATGGGCTGCCGGGTCCTCGTGGTGCCGATGGACCTGCTCGACAGTGACTCGGCCCTCGCTGCCTGCGACGCGGTGATGGCGGAGTACGGGCGTATCGACGTGTTGATCAATAACGCGATCTACCAGGGCAGCGACCTCAATGCCGGCTTCATGGACCTGCAAGCGCAGACGCTGGAGCGGATGTTCCAGGGCTATATTCTGACGCCGTTCCTGTTGACCCGAGCCGTGACCGAACACATGGTGGCCCGTGGTGGCGGGGTGGTGATCAATGTCACCTCCGGTGCCGGAGAGAGCGACCCGCCCGTTGCGGCTTCCAAGGGTGGCTGGGGGTACGCCTACGGTGCAGGCAAGGCGGCGGTGTCGCGGTTGTCCGGGGTGTTGAGCACCGAACTGGGCGCGGCTGGCGTGTGTGCCTACACACTTAACCCAGGGGTTGTCACCACCGAAGCGCTCAAGGCCACCATCGGCGACAAGGGCCTGATAGCCCTGCGCGCCGGCAGCGCACCGCCGCAGGTTCCGGCGGCGGTCATGTTATGGCTGGCCACCGCCGAACAAGCCCCGGCGTTCCAGCGCCGAACCATCGCGGCGCAACCCTTCGCCCTGGAACACAGCATCGTCGCTGACTGGCGATAAAACGCTAACACCAAACACCCTTCTTTACGTAGGAGCCGCCGCAGGCTGCGATCTTTTGATCTTTGAAAGCAAAAGATCACAGCCTGCGGCAGTTCCTGCGCGGTTATCTATTGCGGGCGAGGGTCATGGCGGTGTCTTCGATCATGTCTTCCTGGCCACCGACCATGCCTCGGCGGCCCATTTCCACGAGAATTTCCCGGGCGGATACGCCGTATTTTTTCTCGGCGCGCTTGGCGAACAGCAGGAACGAGCCATATACCCCGGCGTAACCCATGGTCAGGGCGTCACGATCGCTGCGGATCGGGAAGTCCATGATCGGCACGACCAGGTCTTCGGCCACGTCCTGGATGCCAAACACGCTAACGCCCGTGTCGATGCCCATCCGGTCGCACACCGCAACCAGCACTTCCATGGGCGTATTGCCCGCACCGGCACCCAGGCCCGCGCAAGCGGCGTCAATACGGTTGGCGCCAGCGGCAATGGCGGCAATCGAGTTGGACACGCCCATCGACAGGTTGTGATGGCCATGAAAACCGATCTCGGTGTCCGGTTTCAGTGCCGCCCGCATCGCGGCCACACGGGCGCTGACCTCATGGGGCAACAGGTAACCCGCCGAGTCGGTCAGGTAAATGCAGTTGGCGCCGTAGCTTTCCATCAGCAGGCCTTGCTTGACCAAACCTTCCGGGCTGTTCATGTGGGCCATCATCAGAAAACCGACGGTGTCCATGCCCAGCCCGCGTGCATGGGAAATGTGCTGCTCGCTGACATCAGCCTCTGTGCAGTGGGTGGCAACCCGAATGGTATTGACCCCCAGCTCGTGGGCCATTTTCAGGTGGTCGACGGTTCCGATGCCCGGTAGCAGCAAGGCCGATACCTTGGCCTTTTTCATCAGCGGGATGACGGCAGACAGGTATTGCTCGTCCGTGTGGGCCGGGAAGCCGTAGTTCACCGAGCTGCCGCCCAGGCCGTCGCCGTGGGTGACTTCGATCAGTGGCACACCCGCGGCATCAAGACCACAGGCGATGTCTTTCATCTGCTGCAGGCTGATCTGGTGCCGCTTGGGATGCATGCCGTCACGCAAGCACATGTCATGAACGGTGATGCTTTTGCCGCGAAGATCCATGGTCGGCTCCTTATGCGTGGGCGGTTTGAGCGATGGCGTGCAAAACAAGTTCGCCCTTGAGGATTTCTTCGGCGAACATCTCGGCTGTGCGCGCTGCAGCGGCGGTCATGATGTCGAGGTTGCCGGCGTACTTGGGCAGATAGTCCCCGAGGCCCTCGACTTCCATGAAAATCGACACCCGATTGCCATCGAATACCGGGCCGTTGACCAGTTTGTAGCCGGGCACGTAGCGCTGCACTTGCTCGATCATGGCCTCGATGGCAGCGGTAATGGCTGCCTGATCGGGCTCTGTAGCGGTCAGGCAATGCACGGTGTCACGCATGATCAGCGGCGGTTCGGCCGGGTTAATGATGATGATTGCCTTGCCTTTTTTTGCCCCGCCGACTTTTTCGACGGCACTTGAAGTAGTGCGGGTGAACTCGTCGATGTTTTTTCGGGTGCCGGGGCCGACTGATTTGGACGCCGCCGTGGCAATGATTTCGGCGTAGTCCACTGGCTGCACGCTGGACACCGCCGCAACCAGCGGAATGGTCGCCTGACCGCCGCACGTGACCATGTTGACGTTCATGATGCCCAGGCCCAATTGAGCCTTGAGGTTGACCGGCGGCACGCAATACGGGCCGATTGCCGCCGGAGTCAGGTCGATCATCAACACACCGAGGGCGTTGAGCTTTTGCGAGTTCTGCGCGTGCACGTAGGCCGAAGTGGCGTCGAAGGCGATCTGGATGTTGTCCTCCAGAACGTGTGGCAACAAGCCGTCAACCCCCTCAGCGGTGGTTTTCAGGCCCAGCTCACGCGCGCGTAGTAAACCTTCGGATGCTGCGTCGATACCGACCATCCATACCGGTTCCAGCACATCGCTGCGCATGAGTTTATAAAGCAGGTCGGTGCCGATGTTGCCCGGCCCGATCAGCGCACATTTGATTTTGCTTCTCATGGTATTTGGCTCTTGGGGAGGGAAGGGGGCGTCAAGGGACAAAACGCAGGCTGATGTCGCCGAGCCCGCTCATGGACAGGCTGATATGGTCGCCGGCGACCACCGGAACCAGCGGTGCCAGTGCCCCGGAGAGAATGATTTCGCCCCGGCGGAACGGGATACCCAGTTCGCCCAGGGTGTTGGCCAGCCAGGCGACAGCCGCACAAGGGTGGCCCTGTACTGCCGAGCCCAGGCCTGAGCCTGCCGGGTTGTGGTTTTTCAGCAGTTGCATGTGCACGGCGGCCAGGTCCAGCGAGCGCGGGTCGATGCGTTGCGGCCCCAAGGCAAATACACCGCAGGACGCATTGTCGGCCACGGTGTCCTGGATGCGGATCTGCCAGTCGTGGATGCGCGAATCGACTATTTCAAAACACGGCACGACCCACTGGCTGGCGGCCAGCACGTCTTCGCGGCTGATGCCCGGCCCGTGCAGGTCTTCACCGAGAATAAAGGCAATCTCGCCTTCAGCACGTGGCTGGATCAGGTTGTAGCGGGCCAGGCTGACATCGCTGCCATCGGCAACCTGCATCGCGTCTGTGAGAAAGCCGAAGTCCGGTTGGTGAACATCGAGCATTTGCTGCACAGCGAGGCTGGTGACACCGATTTTTTTGCCAATGACCCTTTCTCCCAGGGCTTCACGGCGTTTTAGAAATTGCAGGGAAATCTGGTAGGCCTGCTCCAGGGTGATCTGCGGATAACGGCGGGTCAGCGGGGCCAGTGTCTGGCGGTTGCGCAAGGCGTTGAACAGTTCGTCACCGAGCGCTTTGATCAAGTCTGTGTCCATGGTGAGGACTCCGGATGGATTGCAAAGCGGGAGAGAAAAGGCCGGCCCAGCGCATCAGGGCTGGCCTGGAAGGGTGTTTAACCTGGCCAGACGGTGGAGTCGGCGCCGCCATCGACATCGATGATCTTGCCGGTCACCCAGGCCGAGGCAGGGCTGGCCAGGTACAGCGCAGCGGCGGCGATATCCTGAGGGGTGCCCAGGCATTTGAGCGGGGTGTTGGCTTCCATGACCTCGCGCATGGCGCTGGGCATCACGCCGCTGAGTGCTTCGGTCAGGGTCGGGCCAGGCGCTACGGCGTTGACCCGGATGTGCGGAGCGAAGTCCTGGGCCAGCAGGCGGGTCAAGTGGCTGAGCGCGGCCTTGGCCGTGCCATAGGCACTGAAATGGCGCTGCGCATAACGCGCCGCTACCGAGCTGATATTAAGGATGTTGCCGCCACCGGCTTCGCGCATCAGCGGCACACACAACTGGCAGAACGCATAGGTGGTGGCAACGTTGAAATTCAGCACCTGGGCAAACGCTTCAGGCGTCATGCCCAAGGGGTCGTTTGGGCCGCCGCCGCCCACGTTATTCACCAAGTGGGTGATACGGCCCATGTGTTCGACGCTGTGGCGCACCAGCGCCTGGCGTTGCTCGCTGTCATTGACGTCACAGGTCAGCGCCAGGGCGCGCCGACCGAGGCCACGGACTTCGTCGGCCACGGTCTCAACTTCGTCCAGCGAACGTGCCGTACACACCACATCGGCGCCGGCCTCGGCAAACGCCAGGGCAATCGCCCGACCGATGCCCCGGCCACTGCCCGTGACGATGGCGACACTGCCGTGCATCTGGAAACGCTGCAAAATACTCATGACCACTTGCTCCATGGGGTCGACTGTTAATAGCGCCACTATTGCAGTCGCCCCCATGAGCAGCATCGTCTTATCGGACTAGCGCCCGTCGGCACGGGCTGAAGGTTTGCGGCCCCTAGTCCGCTTTGACGATGAACAATGCCCGGCTCAATCCGATGATCCGTCACACCTCGCGCAGTGGCGCAGTGAGATCGGGAGAATTGAGTGATGCACAGCATGCGTGAAAAGACCCAGGACGAGTGTGATCTGCTTGAACGTGCGCAGCGCCTGGTGCCTGCTCTCAAGGCGCGTACGGCGCAGGCCGACCAGGATTTGAAAGTGCCGGTGGAAAACATCGTCGAACTGCAAAACTCCGGTTTGCTGCGGGCTTTGCAGCCACGGGCATTTGGTGGCTACGAAGTAGACCCGCGGACGTTTTTTGAAATTCAGACCATCCTTGCCCAAGGCTGCATGTCGACCGCCTGGGTTTACGGCGTGATGGGGGTTCACCCCTGGCAACTGGCGCGTTATCCGGTTGAGGCACAGCGCGAAGTCTGGGCCGATGACCACAACGCCTTGATCTGCTCGACATACATGCCTGCGGCCAAGGTCACGGTGGTTGAAGGCGGTTATCGCATCAGCGGTCGCTGGGGGTTTTCCAGCGGCAGCGAGCATTGCCAGTGGGTGTTTCTGGGCGGCATTCTGCCAGCCGATGGCGAATACGCCGCCGAGCACGGCACCTTCCTGCTGCCGCGCAGCGACTATCAGATCGAACGCAACTGGGATGTGCTGGGCCTGCGGGGCACCGGCAGCCACGACATTGTGGTCGAAGATGCCTTTGTGCCAGCCCATCGCGTGCAACGCACCAATAACTGGACCCTTGAGGCGACGCCGGGGCGTGAGGTCAACAAAAACCCTATCTACGCCATTCCGTTTGCCCAAGTGTTCTCCCGTGCAGTCTCGACTTCGGCCATTGGCGCGCTGCAAGGCGCCATCAATGAGTTTCGCGACAACGCCGCCCGCCACATCGGCAAACACGGAGCGCGCACGGCGGATGACCCGGTGGCACAAACCGCCATTGCTGAAGCGATGATCACGGTCGACAGCCTGCGCCTGGTGCTGGAACGCAACTATGAACACCTGATGAGCCTGGCCCGTGCCGGTGAATACCCGGACACCGAGACGCGCCTGCTTTATCGCTACCAGTCGGCGTATGTCACCAATATCTGTGCCGAACGGGTCAACGACCTGCTGCGCAGCATGGCGGCCTCGGGGTTGTACAACACCAACCCGGTAGCGCGGCTGTTTCGCGATCTGCATCAGGCCCGTGGCCATATCGCCAACAACTACATGGCATACGGGCGCAGCTACGGCGCGGTGATGCTCGGCCTGCCCAACCCGGACCCTTACGTCTGAAGCCGTTGCGCCGTAATGAACCTTGGGTTTACACCTGCCCGTCGTTGGGGCGGGTGGTCATGAGTACATGATCTATGAGCAATTATCTGGCCCTGCGTGTGGCACGTGTGATCGAGGAAACCGCCGATGCGTCTTCCGTGGTGTTCGACGTGCCCGCGCACCTGGGCGAACTCTTTTCGTATAAACCCGGCCAGTTCCTGACCTTGCGTGTACCCTTTGAGGGTGGCTGGCTGCCGCGCTGTTATTCATTGTCGAGTACGCCGCTGCTGGATGAGCCGTTGCGGGTGACGATCAAGCGCGTACACCAGGGTCGCGCCTCGAACTGGTTGTGCAGTGAGTTACAGGTCGGTCAGACGATTGACGTGCTGCCACCGGCGGGGGTTTTTGTGCCTCGCAACCTCGACGGCGACTTGCTGCTGTTCGGCGGCGGCAGCGGGGTAACGCCGGTGTTGTCGATCCTGCGTTCGGCCTTGCTTGCCGGTACGGGCCGCATTCTCCTGTTTTATGCCAACCGTGACGAAGCCTCAGTGATTTTCAAGGATGAGCTCAAGGCCTTGGCCAGCGCTTATGCGCAACGTCTGCAAATCGTTCACTGGCTGGACTCGGTACAAGGCATCCCCAGCGTTGAGCAACTGGCCGAACTGGCGCGGCCGTTTCTGCATGCCCAAGCGTTTATATGTGGTCCGGGGCCGTTTATGGACGCGAGCGTCAACGCGCTCAAGCGCCTGCGCATGCCGGATCGCAATGTGCATGTTGAGCGGTTTGTCTCATTGCCCGGTGAAGGTGAGCTGTTACCGGCCAGCAGCAGCGAAGCGGCGATGGCCGCGCAGTTGCTCGTGCGTCTGGACGGCGAGGACTACCAGTTGCCTTGTGACAGCGGCGAAACCGTGCTCAATGCCATGGAACGCGCCGGTCTCAAACCACCCAGTGCCTGCCGTGTCGGGGGCTGCGCGTCGTGCATGTGCACCCTGGAAAGCGGCGATATCGAACTGCTGTACAACGACGCGCTGGATGCCGGCGAGCTGGCCGAAGGCTGGATTCTGGCCTGTCAGGCGGTACCCACCAGCGCGCAATTGCGCATCCGCTTTCCTGAATAATCAACGCGAGCCCACGATGAATCAGAGTCTGAACCTTGCCGCGCCCTGCAATACCGCGCCCGTCACCCTGGCCCAATTGGTGTTTAGCAGCGCTGAACAGTTTGCCGGGCGCACGGCCATCGAGGAAAACGGCGAAAGCATCGACTTTGCGCAATTGCCTGAACGGGTCATGGCCTTTACCCGAGGCTTGATGGCGATGGGCATCCAGACCGGCGACAGGGTTGGCATCTGGGCGCCCAACAGCACCGGCTGGATTCTCGCGGCGCTGGGTATTCATTGCGCAGGCGCAGTCCTGGTACCCATCAATACCCGCATGAAAGGTCTTGAAGCGGCCGATGTGCTGGAGCGCAGCGGCTGCCGCCTGTTGTTTATCCAACAGCGTTTTCTCGAGGTTGATTACCCGGACATGCTCGCGCCCCATCGGCCAGCCAGCCTCGAACACCTGGTGGTGCTGGAGGGCGACCGACCTCAGTCGCCAGCGGACCTGACAGTGACGCAGTTTCTGCGCAGTGCCGCGATCATTGATGCGCAAAGTGCTCGACGCCGGGCATTGGCAATTGGTCCGGATGCCATATGCGACCTGCTGTTTACCTCCGGCACCACCGGCAAACCGAAAGGGGTGATGAGCGCTCATGGGCAAAACCTGCGGGCCTTCCGGGAGTACGCGAAAATTATTGGCCTGGTGCCGGGCGACCGTTACCTGATCGTCAATCCGTTTTTCCATGCATTTGGCTACAAGGCCGGGTGGCTTACGTGCCTGATTGCCGGGGCAACCATCCTGCCGCATGCGGTGTTCGACCCCGAGCAGGTGTTCCAGCGCATTGCCCGCGAGCGCATCAGCGTTTTGCCGGGTGCACCGACGCTTTACCTGTCGTTGCTGGCCCATCCGCAACTCAAGCAGACCGACCTGTCGAGCCTGCGCATCGCAGTGACCGGCTCGGCCAGCATTCCCCCAAGCCTGATCGAACGCATGCGTAATGAGCTGGGTTTTGCCGTGGTCACGACCGCCTACGGCCTGACCGAGTGTGGCGGCCTGGCGACAATCTGCGACCCGCAAGACTCGGCGCAGGTCATTGCCGGGACGAGCGGGCGGCCCATCGCCGGGACTGAAGTGAGCATCCGCGACCCGCACAACCAGGCACTGGACGCAGGGCAGACGGGGGAAATCTGCCTGCGGGGTTTTCACGTCATGCAGGGCTATTTCCAGAACCCTGAAGCCACCCGCGAAGCCATCGACAGGGAAGGCTGGCTGCACACCGGCGATGTCGGTCGTCTGGATGAGGCAGGCAACCTGATCATCACTGACCGCCTGAAAGACATGTTTATCGTGGGCGGCTTTAACTGCTATCCGGCAGAAATCGAAGCTGCATTGATCCGCCACCCGGCAATTGCCCAAGTGGCGGTGATCGGCCTGGCCGATGCGCGCATGGGCGAAGTCGGCTGTGCCTGCGTCGTGCTGCGTGAAGGCGCAGCACTCGACGAAGGGCAACTGATCGCCTGGAGCCGCGAGCACATGGCCAATTACAAGGTCCCGCGCCGGGTGTGTTTTTTCAGCGCGTTGCCGCTTAACCCGTCGAGCAAGGTCGCCAAAAACGAGCTGCGGGCGATGCTCAGTGACCCTGTCAGCCCTTAAAGCACGCCTTACCCGTAAACAACAACAAAAACAGGAGAAGAGCATGGCCATGCACAATACGGTTGCACGTCATTGGGGGCACCGGGTTATCGGTGGCAACCTGCTGGTGACCGCCATTACTTTAGGCAGCCCCGCAGCTTACGCCGCGCCTACCCTCCAGTTGGGCGAGGACACCACACTGGATTCGTCGTTGACGGTTAACTACACGGCCTCCATGCGCACGGCCAAACAGGCAAACGAATACCTCAATGACCCCAACAACGATGACGGCACCCGCAACTTCAAGCGCGGTTCATTGATCAACAACCGTATGAGCCTGTTTGGCGAGCTGCAACTCAAGCACGACAACCTCGGTGCCGTGTTGCGTGGCAGTTACTTTTATGACGACGTCTACAACCAGCGCAACGCCAACGACTCGCCAGACACCGTGAACAAGCTCGGGCACAACGATGAGTTCACTGACCGCACCCGTAAACTCAGTGGCAACAATGCGCGCCTGCTGGATGCTTATGTGTATGGCAACTTCGATGTCGGTGAAACCCAGTACTTGTCGGTCAAGGCTGGCCGGCATTTGGTGGCATGGGGCGAAAGCCTGTTCTGGTCCAACATCAGCCAGGGCCAGGCCCCGGTGGATGCCACCAAGTTCAACGTGCCGGGCACCGAGGCCAAGGACTCGTACCTGCCGGTAGGCCAGGTGTCGGCGTCGTGGTCGCTGAATGAAAACCTGGCCCTGGTCGGTTACTACCAGTACGAATGGGATAAAACCCAACTCAACCCGGTCGGGGATTACTTCGGCAGCGACACTTTTGGCCCCGGCGCCGAGTTCTATCGACTGGCCAGCGGCCTGATCAGCAGCTTGCCCAATGGCGCGGCAGTGGCCTATGCCGGCGAGAAAGACCCCAGCAACAGCGGCCAGTGGGGCCTGGGGGTGCGTTACCGGATTACCGAAAACACTGAAATCGGCTTGTTCCACTACCGCTACAACGAGCGCATCGCGTCGTTGTTTTTCGACTTTAGCGGCACTACCCACTACTCGTCGAACAAGGGTATTGGCCATAGCGGCGACCCGATGACCTATCGCCTGGGTTACTTCGAAGACGTCAAACTGACCGGTATCAGCTTCAGTTCCAAGGTGGGCGACTCGGTGCAGTACGCGGGTGACTTGAGTTACCGCGACGGCGCATCGGTGTACCTGAACAACGGCGCTCCGACGACCGGGCAGATCTGGCAAGGCAACCTCAACGCCTCGTACATCCTTGGCCCGAGCTTCCTCGCGCAACAGTCCACGTTCATGGCCGAAGTGGTGCATCAGCATATCGCCGGCGTCGATAGCCTGACGATCACCGGCGGCGGGGAGGGGGTAGACGGCACCTTCGACAAGTTCCTCTCGGCGACCCAGACCCGGGGTTCAACCCTGTTGGGCATTGGCGCGTACATGGACTATCCGTCAATTTTCAACGGCGTGGACCTGAACACCAAAGTCGTGTGGACACAGAACGTCGACGGCAGCGCTTATCAGGGCTTGGGCCGCGATGAAAAGCGCCTGACCGTGGGTGGCGACTTCAAATACCTGAGCAACTTCCAGGTCGGCATTACTTATGTGGCCTACCTGAGCTCGCCAGATATTGCCCAAGGTCGTTTGATGGCCGACCGCGATTACCTGTCGCTGAATGCCAAATACGCCTTCTGACCCGCAGGGCTGCGTCGCGACACGGCGAGGCAGCCATCTTTTGTAGCCTGATAACAATAAAGAGAGGCCCGTCATGAACCCTCGTTCAATCCCATCGCCATTCAGCCCTGTCAGGATTGGCCCGTTGACCTTGAAAAACCGCTTTATCAAGGCGGCCACCAACGAAGGCATGAGTACCCAGGGTGTACCGTCCAAACAGTTGGTGAGGCTGCATTCGGCCCTGGCCGAAGGCGGCACGGCACTGACCACCGTGGCTTACTGCGCGGTGAGCAGCGATGGCCGTACTTTGCCTAACCAGTTGATCCTCATCGAGTCCAGCCTGCCGCACTTCAAGGTATTGACCGATGGTGTGCATCTTGCCGGTGGGCTGGCCAGTGCGCAGATCACCCACGGGGGCTGTTTTACCTTTATTCGTGAACGCTCGACCAAACGCCCGCTGTCTGCCAGTGGCGGGTTTAACAAAATTGGCTTGATGAGCGGTATGTTCCTTAAACAGGCCATGAATGAAAGCGACATGCAGCACGTGGTGCGTGACTTTGCCCACGCGGCACGTCTGGCGCGCCAAGCCGGTTTTGATGCCGTGGAAATTCACATGGGCCACGGTTATCTGCTTAGCCAGTTCATTTCGCCGTTGTACAACAAACGCCGCGACCAATACGGCGGCAGCCTGGAAAACCGCCTGCGTTTTCCGCGCCGGGTACTGCGCGCGGTGCTCGATGCGGTGGGTCAGGACATGGCCGTTATCTGTAAATACAGCATTACCGAAGGCGTACGCGCCGGTAACAGCGCCGAGGATGGCGCGCAGATCGCACGCATGCTGGAAGCCGAAGGTGCGCACCTGCTGGTACTCAGTGCCGGGATGAACGCCGAGTCGATCACTACGATGTTTGGTTCTTCCTTCCCCAAGGAAAACCGCGTGCAGCAGAAAAACAAAATCATTGCCCTGGCCATGGCCATCCAGCGCCGTAAAGAGCCTACCGTGGAATTTCGCGAGCTGTATCTGCTGGAGCATGCACGTAAAGTCCGTGCGGCAGTGAACATGCCTCTGGCCTACTTGGGAGGCGCCAGGAGCCTGGCCAGCATCGAACAGATCATGGCCGAAGGCTTTGACCTGGTTGCCATGGGCCGGGTACTGCTGGCGGAAAATGACTACGTGAACAAGCTGGCCAGTGGTGCCAGCCGTGATTCGATCTGCACCGCCTGCAATCGCTGTGTGGCCATGATGTACACCCCGGGCGGAACCTCCTGCGTATTAGGCCAACCCGGCGATGCGCAGCTCAACCGCCAACCTGCTGCTTCGGTCTGAGCGTTCTTTGGCGTTTAAGGCGCAAAAGATCGCGAGGCAAGCTCGCTCCTACAAGGACTAACCCGGCAGGACGCCGGGTTGGTCTGAACGGGTTAGCCGTTTTGCAGGAAGTCGATGCAACTACGGTTGAACAGTTCGCGGTGTTCTACCTGCACCCAATGCCCACACCGGTTCAAAACGATGAAGCGGGCATTCTGCGCGCCGTCGATGATGCGCTGGGCGCCGCTGACGGGGTTGAAGTGGTCGTTACTGCCCCAGAACCCCAAGATCGGGCATTGGATCTCAGCCAGGCGTGCCTCCATGTTGGGCACCATCATCGTACTGAAGAGGTTTTTCGGCTGGGTGATCGCCACTGCCACCCGTTCCTGCAGCAGGCTTTGCGGCAGTATCGACGCATCGAACAGTTGCAGGCTCATCATGCTGCGCATTTCGTCCATGCCGATGGGCCCGGCATTGTAAAGCGAGACCATGCGCACAATGCCTTCCATTTTGAAGTAGGTTTCGCGCTCTTCAACACCGCCCGGTGCCAGCAGGATCAGGCTTTGCGGCAGTTGTGGCAGGCGCAGGGCCAGGCCCAGGGCGATCGCCCCGCCCAGCGAGTTGCCCAGCAAGGTGCAACGCCGCACACCGATGGACTCCAGGAAGGTGGCCACGCACTCAACAAAAAACTCCAGGTTGTACTGAACGTCTTCGGGCTTGTCTGAGCGACCAAAGCCCGGCAGGTCGAGGACGATATTGCGATATCCGGCGGCGACCAGTTGCGGATAGTTGCCCTTGAAGTTACTGAAACCGCTGGCGCCCGGTCCGCTGCCGTGCAGCCAAAGCACCACGGGGCCTGCGCCTTCATCCAGATAGTGCAGGCGCAAGCCGTTGGGCAGCGTTGCGTAATGGCCGACGGGCAAGGGCAGGTCTACGGGTTGGTTCATGGGGATCTCCATTGTCTGCGGATTGGACAGCGCAGTCGCGCACCGCGCGCGAGTCGCACGTGCCCATGCTGGGACTCCCCGACCTCGGCGGCATCGTCCGTTCAGACCACGCTGCGCTAGTCCCATCGGACGATGTATACCCGGGCCCTTGGCGCTAATCATTCAAGGCGCGGCGCTACTGCACGGGCAGCAGCTCGCAGACTCGGAGATTGCGAATGAAGTTACTCAACAAAGTGGCCTTTGTGACCGGCGCCGGGCAGGGCATGGGCCAGGCCATCGTGCGCGGGTTTGTCGACGAAGGCGCCCGCGTCGTGGCTGTCGACTTGAACCAGGCAGCGCTGGCCGAAAGCCTCGCAGACCTGGGCGACAAGGTGCTGGCCCTGGCGTGCAACGTGGCTGACAGTGCCAGCGTGGCCGATGCAATGGGCCAGGTAGAACAGCACTTCGGCGGCCTCGATATTTTGGTCAACAACGCCGGAGTAGGGGGGCTGGACAGCTTTCTCGATACCTCTGACGAGAGCTGGGCGCGGGTAATAGGCGTGAACCTGGGCGGCACCTTCATCTGTTGCCGCGAAGGCGCCAGGCTGATGCTCAAGGGCGGCCGCAAGGGCTCGATCATCAACCTTTCCAGTACAGCCGCGCTGACCGGCGACGGCCCAAGCCATTACTGCGCCTCAAAAGCCGCAGTAATGGGCCTGACCCGTTCGATTACCCGCGAACTGGCGCCCAGCGGCATCCGCGTCAACACCCTGGTGCCGGGGCCGACCAACACGCCGATGATGGTCGGGATCCCTGATGAGTACATGCAGGCGCTGCTTAAAAACGTGCCGCTGGGAAGAATGTGCGAAACCAGCGAAATCGCTAAAGTTGCGGTGTTCCTCGCCAGCGAAGACGCCAGCTTCATGACCGGGCAAAACATTGCGGTGAACGGCGGTATGGCCTTTATCTGATCCAGGAGCGTGCATGAACACTCGTTTACAAGGAAAAATCGCCTTCGTCACTGGCGCCGGTTCCGGCATCGGCGAAGCCACCGCGCTGCGCTTTGCCGAAGAGGGCGCCACGGTGGTGCTGTGCGGGCGCCGCATCGAGCCGCTGCAAGGCGTGCAGGAAAAAATCCACGCCCTGGGCGGGAAAGCCGATATCGCTGTGGCCGATGTCAGTAACGAACAGGCCTATGTCGAGGCGCTGCAAGCCACCGCGCAACGTTATGGACGTCTGGATATCCTGGTCAACAACGCCATGGCATACACCTGGGGCGGGATTGAGGCGATGACCACTGCCGACTGGCACGCCAACTTCACGACCACCGTAGATGGTACCTTTTGGGGCACCCGTACAGCCATGCAACTGATGAAAGCTCAGGGTGGCGGTTCCATCGTCAATATCGCTTCTATTTGCGGCCTGTTTGGCACGGCGTGGATGGCCGGCTATTCGGCGGCCAAGGCGGCGGTGATCAACTTTAGCCGCGCGGCAGCCAGCGAGGGCGCCCCGCACAATATCCGTTGCAACGTGATTATTCCCGGCGTGGTCGATACCCCGGCCACCGCCGGTATGCTCGGGGACGCCAAGACACGCAGCAACACCGAGAAAGTCATCCCGATGAAACGGGTCGGCTTGCCGCTGGAGCTGGCCAACGCGATTCTGTTTCTGGCCAGCGACGAAGCCTCGTATGTGACGGGCGCGAGCCTGGCGGTAGACGGCGGGCGCGGTTCTGACCTGTACACGGTGCTCGACTGATGAACCAGGCCACAGACACATTACTGGCGCGCATCGACCGCCTGGAGTCGCTGGACGCGATCCGCCAACTGGCCGGCAAGTATGCCCTGGCCCTGGACATGCGCGACATGGATGCCATGGCCAACTGCTTTGCCCCGGACGTGCGCGTGGGCCGCGATAAAAGCGGGCGCGCGCACCTCAAGGCGTGGCTGGACGAGACTATGCGCAATCAGTTTCACGGCACGTCTCATCACTTGGGACAGCACATCATCGAGTTCAGCGATGCCGACCACGCCACCGGTGTGGTCTATTCCAAGAACGAGCATGAGACCGGCCCTGAGTGGGTGATCATGCAAATGCTGTACTGGGACGACTACGAGCGGATTGACGGCCGTTGGTGCTTTCGTCGACGCTTGCCGTGCTACTGGTACGCGAGCGACCTTAACAAGCCACCGATTGGCGGCCTGAAAATGCGCTGGCCGGGGCGCGAGCCTTACGCGGGTACGTTCCATGACCTGTTCCCGTCCTGGGATGCGTTCTGGGCACAGCGACCGGATAAAGACGCGTTGCCGCAGATCGCTGAACCCGCGCCGCTGGAAGGCTTTCTCAAGACCCTGCGTCGTGGCGCCGACGCCCCTAAAATTCGCGTGCGTTAGACAACTCGTCCTGAACAAGCATGACTCACCCGGCTGGATGCCGGGTGAGTCATCTTGATCAGCCGTGCCGGGGTTCGCGGGGCATGCACAGGGCTCGCTCGGCAATGACGTTGCGCTGGATTTCGTTGCTGCCGCCGTACAGGGTGTCGGCCCGGGTGAACAAGAACAACGATTGCTGACGGCTGAGCTGGTAAGGCGCACCGTCGAGGATTTCAGCGTCCTCACCCAGTACGTCCATGGCCAGCTTGCCCAGATCGCTGTGCCAGGTTGACCAGGCCAGTTTGTAAATCATTGCTTCACGCCCCAGGCTGCCATCTTGTGGGCCTGAAAGCATGCGCAACGAGTTGTAGCGCAATACCTTGAGCCCGGCCCAGGCTTGAGCGATGCGCTGGCGCAGCATCGGGTCGCGCGCAGCGCCGTTGTTCCGGGCGATCCGGATGATCTCGTCGAGTTCGTTGTGGAACTGCATTTGCTGGCCCAGCGTCGACACGCCGCGTTCAAACCCCAGTAACGCCATGGCGATTTTCCAGCCGTCACCTGGTCGGCCAATCAAATTATCAGCCTGGGTAACGGCCTGATCGAAAAAGACTTCGTTGAACTCGCTGGTGCCGGTCAGTTGCTGGATCGGTTGCACGCGAATGCCAGCCTGGGCCATCGGTACCAGCAGAAATGACAAACCGTGATGCCCCTCGCTGCCGAGCTCGGTGCGGGCAAGGACAAAACACCAGTCGGCTTCATGGGCCAACGACGTCCAGACCTTCTGCCCGCTGATAAGCCAATGCTCGCCGCTGGCATCCAGCTTTGCCCGGGTTTGCACGTTGGCCAGGTCCGAACCGGCTCCCGGTTCCGAGTAGCCCTGGCACCAGAACTGGCTGCCATCGAGGATGCCGGGCAATAAACGTTGCTGCTGGGCCGGTGTACCAAACGCGGCGAGTGTCGGGCCCACCAAGCCTTCGCCGATATGACCCATTCGACCGGGGCCACCGGCGCGGGCATATTCTTCGTGAAAGATCACTTGCTGGCTGATGGACAGCCCGCGCCCGCCGTGGTCGGTGGACCAGCCCACACCGATCCAGCCACCGCTGGCCAGTTCACGCTCCCAGGCTTTGCGCTCATCGGGAAAGCTGTGCTCGTCACCGGGTCCGCCCCTGAACCGCAGGGGTGAGAACTCACCGCTCAGGTGCTCGGCCATCCACTGCGCGACTGTTTCCCGGAATGCCTCATCGGCGCGGCTGAAACCGATTTTCATGCTGAATCTCCTAATATATGCCCGGCGATACGCTCGCGATGCAGCGCCGGGTTGCCGAGCAGTTGTTCGCTGGCACGGGCACGTTTGAAGTACAAGTGAGGGTCGTATTCCCAGGTAAAGCCGACGCCGCCATGCAATTGGATGGACTCGGCGGCGCAGAGAAAGAACACTTCGCTGGCATGGATTTTTGCTGTCGCTGCGGCCAGTTCGAGCTCCTTGGCGACGTTTGCATCCCCGTCCGGGGCCAGCCGTTCCTGAGCCACGCACGCGGCGTAGTAGGCCGCCGAGCGTGCGCATTCAACGTGCAGCATCATGTCGGCGCAGCGGTGTTTGATCGCCTGAAAACTGGCAATGGTGCGCTTGAACTGACGGCGCTCGGCAATGTAGGCAAGGGTCAGGTCAAGCGCCTGTTGCGCGCCCCCGGTTTGCTCGGCGGCCAGCCCGATGGCAGCAATCAGCAGGGTGTCGCGCAGCACCGTCCACCCCTGGTCGGGGCCACACAGCTGCTGTGCTGTGTTGACCTGCACCTGATGCAAGTCGATACGGGCCAGACGGCGGGTTTGGTCCATTGTCGGCAGAGGGGTGGCGATGACTCCCGGTGCAGTTCCCGGCAAGGCAAACAGGCGGATGCCCTGTGCCCCGTGAGAACCGGGCGCGCGGGCAGCGATGATCAATACATCGGCGCAAGCGCCATCGATCACTTGAACGTAGTGGCCGCTAACCGTCCAGCCGTCTCCCTGGGGCTCGGCCACAGCCTGCACGCTGTCAGCTTCCAGCCCGGCCACACTGGCAAAAGCCAGGGTGGCGCGGGTGTTGCCGCTGGCAATCGCCTCCAGCCATTGCGCCTGCAGCGCCTCGTTGTGCCCCAGCAATAAAGCGGGGGTGGCCAGGCAGGCCGTGGCAAACAATGGTGAGCCAAGCAGGAAACGGCCGCTTTGTTCCATCAGGATGGCCAGCTCGACAAACCCCAGGCCCATGCCACCAAAGCGCTCAGGGACCATCAGCGCAGGCCAGAACAACTCTTGGCCGATGCGCTGCCAGACGTCTGGGTCGTGGCCATCCGGGCGCATCATCGCGGCACGCACGGCATGGGAATCGCTGGCCTGGGCGAGAAATCGCCCGGCGCTGTCACGAATCATCAGGTGCTCTTCGGTAAAAGCAAACTCCATGGGCACAAGTCTCGGTAAATAGCGGAGGGGTGCACGAAGTCTGCCGCGCCCCCCGATAGCAACGAATCACTAAAACGGACTAGAGGCCGGCAGGTGTTGGGGACGGGGACAACGCTCTTGGCGCGGCAGGGGGGCTTAGTCTCAACGGACGATGAAGGGGCGGGAGGGGCTTAGCACAATGCTCGTCACGCAAGCCCTTCAGTCAACGAGGACCCAGGCATGATCGACATTCGCGGTTTGAGCTATTTCGTCTCGCAGATCGAAAATCTCAGCCATTGGCAGCGTTACGCCGAGGACGTGCTGGGCATGCAAGTGCTGCCGGCGCCGGGCGGTGGTTTGTACGTGAAGATGGATGAGCGGCCCTTTCGCATGCTGATTGTCGAAGGCAGCGAGCCGCGTTACCTGGCGTCCGGCTGGGAACTGGCCAGCGAACCGGCCTTTCTCGCCGCGATCGAGCATCTGAATGCGGCGGGCATTGAGTGGCAGGCGGGCAACGCTGACGAGATCAATCAGCGCGGGGTGCAAGCGCTGATCAAGGTCAACGACCCGTCGGGCAATTGCCATGAACTGAGTTGGGGGCACCGCTCTGACTGTCTGCCGTTTGTGTCGCCCCAAGGTGTGCCGCGCTTTATCACCGGCGACATGGGCCTGGGCCACACCGTGCTGCCCGCTCCGAATTTCGACGCAACGCTGGCTTTCGCCAAGGATGTGCTGGGGTTTGAACTGTCGGACATTTTCAACTTCCGTCCCGACCCGGCGGCCCCGGCAATCCGTATTCACTTTTTGCATTGCCAGAATGCCCGCCATCACAGCTTGGCACTGGCCGAGTACCCGGTGCCGTCAGGCTGCGTGCACGTCATGGTCGAGGTCGATTCGATGACCGAAGTCGGGCGCGCCCATGACCGGCTGCAAGCCCATGCGGTGAATCTGTCGGCGACCCTTGGCCAGCACCTCAACGACCGCATGACCAGTTTTTACATGAAGACACCGTCCGGTTTTGACCTGGAATACGGTTTTGGCGGGCTGCAAGTCGATTGGGCCGAGCACTCGGCCTTCGAATTCACCCGCGTAAGCATTTGGGGGCACGACTTTTCGGTCGGCCAACAGTAAGGAGTTGTCATGATCAATAAGCAACTGACAGCGGCCGATGCGGTCGCTCAATTACGCGATGGCATGACCATCGGTTTCGGTGGCTGGGGCCCGCGCCGCAAGCCCATGGTGATTGTCCGTGAAATTCTTCGTTCGCCGGTCAAGGACCTGACCGTGGTCGCTTACGGCGGGCCGGAAGTCGGCATGCTCTGCGCGGCGGGCAAGGTCAAGAAGCTGGTGTTCGGTTTTGTCACCCTGGATGCCATTCCGCTCGAACCCTACTACCGAAAGGCCCGTGAAGCGGGTGAGCTGGAGTTGATGGAACTCGACGAAGGCATGTTCCAGTGGGGCCTGCGTGCCGCGGGTATGCGCCTGCCGTTTCTGCCGACCCGCTGTGGTTTGGCCACGGATGTGGCGCGTCTGAACCCGGACATCAAGACGGTTCAGTCCCCCTATGAGGATGGCGAGGTGCTGCTGGCGATGCCCGCGCTCAACCTCGACGTGGCGTTCTTGCATGTCAACGTTGCCGACCGGCTTGGCAATAGCTTGGTGATCGGTCCGGATCCGTACTTTGACCATCTGTTCGCCCGCGCCGCAAACCAGTGTTTTATCTCATGTGAGCATCTGGAAGAACGTCTGGAGCTGAGCGCCGATCTGGCGCGCTTCAACACGTTCGAGCGTTATCTGGTGACCGGTGTGGTGCATGCTCCGCTGGGTGCTCATCCCACCAGTTGCGGCCCCGATTATGGCTGGGACATCAAGCACCTTAAGGCTTATGTCGCTAGCAGCCAGGCGGAAAACGGCTGGCAAGACTACGTCAAGACTTACGTCGCTGCAGGTGAGTTGGCCTATCAGGCACAGAACGGCGGTGCTGATTCCATGGGCGCTTTGCCCCTTCCCGTGTTCTGAGGAGTAGCCACTATGACTGCAACCTGCGATTTCACCCTGGCCGAGCTGATGATTGTGGCCGCCTCTGAGGCCTGGCGCGGCAATGGCGAAGTGATTGCCTCCGGCCTGGGCGTAATTCCGCGCCTGGGCGCAAGCCTGGCCAAACTCACTCACAGCCCCGAACTGTTGATGACCGACAGTGAAGCGTTCCTGGTAGAGGAACCCATCCCTCTGGGGCCGCGTGGTGACTACGTGCCCCGTTACTCCGGCTACCTGTCATTTGAACGGGTCTTTGAATGTGTCTGGGGCGGGCGTCGCCACGCAATGATCGGGCCGACCCAGATCGACCGTTGGGGGCAGACCAACCTGTCTTGCATTGGCGACTATCAGAAGCCCAAGACCGCGATCCTCGGGGTGCGCGGCTTGCCCGGCAACAGCATCAACCACCTCAATTCGTTTTTTGTCGCCAGCCACAACACGCGGGTGTTTGTCAGCGGCGAAGTGGACATGGTGTCCGGTGTCGGTTTCAAGGCAGATCGCTGGCCGCAAGGCGCGCGTCGCGACCTGATGGATATCCGTTGTGTGGTCAGCGACCTTTGCGTGCTTGATTTTGATGGCCCGGAGCGGGCCGTGCAGGTGCGCTCGTTGCACCCCGGCGTGAGTTTCGAACAGGTCCAGGACAACACCGGCTTCCCGCTGCTCAAGTCGGCGCAGTTGTATGAAACCGCCCACCCGACGCCGGAGCAGTTGGCGCTTATCCGCCGACTCGACCCCCACGATTACCGCGCCACGGCGATCAAGGGCAACCCGCCGGGCATTCGTACGGCCTGAGGCAAGGAAGCGAGCATGCACAGCAGCGACAGTGAATTTATCGTCCGTGAGGACAACGCCGTCTACGAGACGGACACCCCGGTGCTATATAGCGTGGCCGAGGGTATTGCCACGCTGACGCTGAACCGGCCGAGTTTTAATAACGCGCAGAACTCGCAGATGACTTACGCGCTGGATGCGGCGTTGCGTGAGGCGGTGAACGATGACAGCGTCAAAGTCATCGTGTTGCGCGGTAACGGCAAACACTTCTCTGCGGGGCACGATATCGGCACCCCGGGGCGGGACATCAACAAACCGTTCGAGCGCGCGCATTTGTGGTGGGACCACACCAATAAACCGGGTGGCGAGCAACTGTATGCCCGCGAGCAGGAGGTATATCTGGGCATGTGCCGGCGCTGGCGGGAGCTGCCCAAGCCGACCATCGCCATGGTGCATGGCGCGTGCATCGCCGGTGGGCTGATGCTGGCCTGGGTCTGTGACCTGATCGTGGCCAGCGACGACGCGTTTTTCCAGGATCCGGTGGTGCGCATGGGCATTCCGGGGGTCGAGTATTTTGCTCATCCCTATGAAATGAACCCGCGTATCGCCAAGGAATTTCTGTTTACCGGCGACCGCATGAGCGCCGCCCGCGCATCGCAGGTGGGCATGGTCAACCGCGTAGTCCCGCGTGAAGAGCTGGAGCAGGCGACCTACGCCCTGGCCGCTGGCATTGCCAAGCAGCCACGCATGGGGCTGGCGCTGACCAAGCAGGCGATCAACCACGTCGAAGATTTACAAGGCAAGCGCACGGCCATGGATGCGGTGTTTGCCTGGCACCACTTTGCCCACGCGCACAACGAACTGCTGTCCGGTGACAAGCTGGGGGGCTTCGATGCCAAGGGCATGGCCCGCGCCAACAAGCAGGCCGAGGACAAAAGCCAATGAACCGCTGGTTGCATACGCCGCTGACCGAGGCGCTGGGCTGCCGTTACCCGATCGTGCAAACCGCGATGGGCTGGGTGGCTGACGCCAATCTGGTGATTGCGACGACACAGGCGGGAGGCTTTGGCTTTCTGGCGGGGGCGACCATCACCGCCGATGCCCTTGAGGGCGAAATCCGCAAGGTGATCGACGCCACCGGGGGCAGCAATTTTGGCCTCAACTTTCATATGTTTCAGGACAACGCCGCACAGTGTGTCGATCTGGCTATTCAATACCGCTTGCGCGCCGTCAGTTACGGGCGTGGCCCGGACAAACAGACCATCGCCCGTTTCAAAGCCGCCCATGTGCTGTGCATCCCCACCGTGGGGGCTTTAAAGCACGCGCTCAAAGCTGTGGAGCTCGGCGCGGACCTGATTACCGTGCAGGGCGGTGAAGGCGGCGGCCACACCGGCGGCGTACCCAGCTCGATTCTGTTGCCGCAAGTACTGGACGCGGTCAACGTGCCGGTCATTGCCGCCGGTGGCTATGCCACCGGGCGCGGCCTGGCGTCGGTACTGGCCGCAGGCGGGGCCGGTATTGCCATGGGCACGCGGTTCCTCATGACCCGCGAATCGCCAACCCCGGCCGCAACGCTGGCGCGCTACCTGAAGGTCAATGACCCCCAGCAGGTACGGGTGACCACGGCGGTGGATGGTATGCGCCATCGCATGATCGAAAACCGCTTTATCAACCACCTGGAGCGGGCCGGTTCCTTTGGCCGCTTGCGCATTGCCCTGGGCAGCGCCTGGCAGTGGAAGCAACAGACCGGCATGAGCCTGGGGCACATGCTGTCGGTGTTTGTCCGGGCCCTGCGCGAAGACCCGGCCCAGTTGTCGCAAGTGGTGATGGCCGCCAATCAACCGGTATTGCTGCAACGCTCGATGGTCGATGGCGCCCCGGACGAAGGGATTTTACCCAGCGGCCAGGTCGCCGCCGCCATCGCCGAGCTGCTGTCGTGCCGTGAGGTCATCGAAGGCATTGCCAACGAGGCCGAGCAATGCCTGGACGCGCTCCTGGCCCGCAGCCAACCGCTTCACACGATCCCGTCAGCCGTTATTGGAGAACCCCTGTGAATCAGGCCTTTACTACCCAACTCAATCAGGGGATCGCTGAACTGGTGATCGCCAAACCACCGGTCAATGCGCTGGACAGCCAGGAATGGCTGGCACTGGCGCGGCAAATCGAGGCGCTGGGCGCCAACCCCGAGGTGCGGGTCATCGTGATTCGCGCAGAAGGCCGCGGTTTTTGTGCCGGTGTCGACATCAAAGAACTGGACAAATACCCGGAGCGGATCGTCGAGGTCAATGCCGGCAACTACGCAACCTTCAAGGCCGTACACCGTAACCCGGTGCCGGTGATCGTCGCGGTGCATGGTTTTGTTCTCGGTGGGGGTATTGGTATCACGGGTGCTGCAGACATTGTGATTGCCGCAGAGTGCGCAACCTTTGCCTTGCCGGAAGTGGACCGTGGCGCCATGGGCGGCGGCGCACATTTACAGCGGCTGTTCCCGGTGCAGAAGGTCCGCTATCTGTTTTTTACCGGCGACAGTATCGGCGCCACCGAGGCCCTGCAATACGGGTTTATCGAGCGCATCGTCAGTAAGGAACAACTGCGCGAAACCGCCTTGGGCATCGCCGCCAGAATCGCCGAGAAGAGCCCCGACATGATCCGCATTGCCAAGGAGGCCTTGAACGGTATCGAAGACGGCAACCTGGAAGACAAGTACCGCTGGGAGCAGGGTTTCACTCTGCAGGCCTACAGCAGCCCGGATTCAGCGCAAACGCGTCGGGCCTTCGTCGAAAAACGCGACGCCAAGTTCTGAGGTAATGCCATGGACCTGACTTACACCCCCAAACAGAACGCTTTTCGCGCCGAAGTTCGCGCCTGGCTGGCAGCCAACCTGCCAACCGAGCCCTTGGCCAGCTATGACACCCGTGAAGGCTTTGAGCAGCACCGCGCCTGGGAAGCCACATTGTTCGAGAGCCGCTGGTCAATGGTGATGTGGCCGGCGGAACTGGGCGGTCGCGGCTGCGATTTGATCGAGTGGCTGATTTTCGAGGAAGAGTATTACGGCGCCGACGCGCCGATGCGCGTCAACCAGAACGGCCAGTTGCTGCTGGGGCCGACCCTGATGGAGTTCGGCACCCCGGAACAGAAACAGCGCTTCCTGCCGCGCATGGCCGCCAGCCTGGACATGTGGGCGCAAGGCTGGTCGGAGCCCAATGCCGGTTCTGACATGGCGGCAATTACCAGCAAGGCGGTGCTCGAGGGTGATCACTACGTGATCAACGGGCAGAAAACCTGGTCGACCCGGGCGATCTACGCCGACTGGCTGTTTGGCCTGTTCCGCAGCGAAGCCGGTTCGGCCCGGCATCACGGCCTGTCGTTTGTCATGGTGCCGCTGGATGCACCGGGAGTGACTATTCGCCCGATCAAGGCCCTCAACGGCAAGGATGCGTTTGCCGAGGTGTTTTTTGACAATGTGCGCGTGCCCGTGGGTAACCGCATCGGTGCTGAAGGCCAGGGCTGGCAAGTGGCAATGGCCACCGCCGGATTTGAGCGGGGTTTGCTGCTGCGCTCCCCGGCACGTTTTCAAGCCACCGCGCGAAAACTGGTTGAACTGTATAAGGCCAATCGCGCCACTGCAGACCGCGACCCAAGCCTGCGTGATGCGGTAATGGAGACCTGGATGGGCGCCGAAGCCTATGCGCTGTCGGCTTACCACACGGTGGGGCGCTTGAGCCGTGGCGAGCATATCGGTGCCGAGTCGAGCATCAACAAGATCATCTGGTCGGAGCTGGACCTGAAGATGCACGAAACCGCCATGCACATTCTCGGCATGCGCGGCGAACTGACGGCTAAAGGCCCTGAGGCCGGTGATGCAGCGGGCTGGCTGGAGGGGTTTCTGTTTGCCCAGTCCGGGCCGATCTATGCCGGTACCAACGAAATCCAGCGCAACATCATTGCCGAACGCATGCTCGGCTTGCCGAAATAAGGAACCGCCATGGACTTCACTTTTAACGATGATCAGTTGGCGTTCCGCGAGGCCATCAGTCGTTTCCTGATGACCGAAGCCGCACCGGAAATGCTCCGGGAAATTTGGGAAACCGACGTCGGGCGCTCCCGCGATTTGCGCAACAAAATAGCCGAGCAAGGGTTGACGGCTTTATCCGTGCCCGAGGCCCACGGCGGTCTGGGCATGGACGATGTGACCTGGGCGCTGATGACCCAGGAGCTGGGCTATTACGCCATACCTGATTCACTGGCCGACACCGCCTATGTGGCCTGCGGCGTGCTGACCGATCTGCCGGCGCAACATCCGGCCCGCGCCGAGCTGTTGCCGCGCATTGCCGACGGCAGCTTGCGCATGGCGATCAGCCACCCGATCAATGCGCTGGTCAGCGATGCGCAATTGGCCGACGCGCTGATTCTGGGCTGCAGCGACGAAATTCACCTGGTGCCGCGCTCAGAGGTACAGGTGCAGAGCCATTCGAGTATCGATGCCTCACGGCGCCCGGGCGGTGTGATCTGGACCCCGTCGGCCGCCACTTGCATCGCCAGTGGCGGGCAGGGCCTTGCCTTGCAGGCGCGCATGCTCGATCGCGGCGCGCTGTCGGTGGCCGGGCAACTGTTGGGGCTGGCCCAGCGCATGCTGGATTTGTCGGTGGACTACGTGGCGCAACGCAAGCAATTCGGCAAGCCGATCGGCAGCTTTCAGGCGGTCAAGCATCACCTGGCCGATGTCGCTCGCCATATCGAACACGCCAAACCGGTGCTCTACCGCGCCGCCCATGCCCTGGCCCGTAACGACCGCAATGCCGGTATCTGGGTGTCTCAAGCGCGTCTGGCGGCCAATGAGGCCAGCTGGATTGCTGCGCGCAAGGGCATCCAGGTGCATGGCGCGATGGGGTACACCTGGGAAGTTGATTTGCAGATGTTCATGAAGCGCGCCTGGGCGCTGGATGCGTACTGGGGCGACCGGGGCTTTCATAAAACCCGGGTCAGCGGCTACCTGTTCGCCGACACTACCGGCCTGGGGCCGGGACACACTTTTGAGGAATGAGTCATGGCCCAAGCCTATATCGTTGATGCGTTGCGCAGCCCGACCGGCAAGCGCAAAGGCGCGCTGAGCGAGATCCATGCCATTGATCTGGGCGCCCATGTGCTCAAGGCGCTGGTGGAGCGAAACCCGATCCCCGCCGAGGACTACGACGACGTGATTTTTGGTTGCGTCGACACCATTGGTGCCCAAGCAGGTGATATTGCCCGCACCAGTTGGCTGGCCGCCGGTATGCCCTTGACGGTGCCCGGTACCACGGTGGATCGCCAATGCGGCTCATCACAACAGGCGCTGCATTTTGCCGCCCAGGCTGTGATGAGTGGGACCCAGGATGTGGTGGCGGTGGGCGGTGTGCAAACCATGACCCGCATCCCGATTGCCTCGGCGATGCTCGCGGGCCAGCCGCTGGGGTTTGCCGATCCGTTTTCCGGCAGCGTGGGCTGGCAAGCACGGTTTGGCCAGCAGCCGGTCAACCAGTTTTACGCGGCGCAGCGAATTGCCGATCACTGGCAGATCACTCGCGAGCAGATGGAAGCGTTTGCCCTGCACAGCCACGAGCGCGCCCTGGCAGCCATTGCCAGCGGCCGTTTTGACCGGGAAATCGTTGCCTGCCAAGGCTTGACGCAGGATGAAACGCCGCGTCACAGCAGCCTGGCGAAAATGGCCGAGTTGCAACCAGTAGACCCACAGTACCCATCGATTACCGCCGCGGTGTCGAGCCAGACTTGCGATGCCTCGGCGGCGCTGCTGGTGGTGTCCGAGGCCGCGCTCAAGCGCTATGGGTTGACGCCTCGGGCGCGCGTTCATCACTTGACGGTGCTGGGCGATGACCCGATCTGGCATCTCACTGCACCGATTGCCGCTACTCGCCGGGCGTTGGCCAAAAGTGGCCTGAGTATGGCCGAGATCGACCGGGTGGAGATCAACGAAGCCTTTGCGTCGGTGGTCATGGCCTGGGCCAAAGAGCTGGATTACGACCCGGCGCGGACCAACGTCAACGGCGGCGCCATTGCCCTGGGGCATCCTTTGGGCGCAACCGGTGCACGGCTGATGACCACCTTGCTCAACGAACTGGAATGCAGCGGCGGCCGCTATGGCCTGCAAACCATGTGCGAAGGCGGCGGCCAGGCCAACGTCACCATCATCGAACGTTTGTAATGTTTCAACGGCCGCCGATTCGCGTGCGGCCGCTTACCCTGTCAAGGAGTCAAAACATGGCTATATGTGCAGACCGCACCGTGATCATCACCGGGGCTGGCGGCGGGCTGGGCCGTGCCTACGCGCTGGCGCTGGCCGCGCAAGGGGCGAACGTGGTGGTCAACGATATTCGCAGCGAAGCCGCGCAGGCGGTGGCGCAAGAGATTCGCGATAACGGTGGCCAGGCCATCGCCAACCACGATGACATCACCACATTGGTGACCGCACAACGGATTGTCGATGCGGCACTGGCGGCGTTTGGTGAAGTGCATGTGGTGATTAACAACGCCGGTGTGTTGCGTGACCGCATGTTCATCAGCCTCAGTGAAGAGGATTGGGACAGGGTGATGCAGGTCCATCTCAAGGGCCACTATTGCCTGGCCAATATCCTCGGGCGGCGCTGGCGCGACCTGGCCAAGGCCGGTACGCCGGTGGATGCGCGGATCATCAACACCAGCTCTGGCGCAGGCCTGCAAGGCTCGGTGGGGCAGTCCAATTACTCGGCGGCAAAAGGCGGCATCGCGTCATTGACCCTGGTGCAAGCGGCTGAGCTGGCGCGTTATGGCGTGACCGCCAATGCGCTGGCGCCAGCGGCGCGTACATCGATGACCGAGAGCGCCATGCCCGACGTGGTGAAAAAACCCGAAGATGGCAGTTTTGATGCCTGGGCCGCAGAAAACGTTGCACCGCTGGTGGTATGGCTGGCCAGCCCGGCGTCGGCCCATGTCAGCGGCCAGGTCTTTGAGAGCCAGGGCGGGCGCATATCCCTCGCTGACGGCTGGCGCACAGGCGTCACCCGTGACAAAGGCGCGTTGTGGGCGGTGAACGAAATTGGCGGCGCCGTCGATGCGATCCTCGCCGAGGCGACCAAAGCCCAGAGAGTCTGGGGCAGCTGATACCTGCATGACGTACGGGGCGGGGGCGTTTTGTTGGGTTGAGATACCCCATTTTGACGATGTGGCAGTGCCTGCGGCTCCGTACAAAGACGGGGTATCGAATTTTCGGAGGTAGACACTGTGAAGCAAGCCCCCCCTTATGTGCCCGGTCATCAATTGTTGGCCGGCAAGTCGGTGTTGATTACAGCGGCAGCCGGCGCCGGTATTGGTTATTCGGCGGCTCGGCGCAGTGCCGAAGAGGGTTGCCGGGCGCTGATGATTTCAGACGTGCACCCGCGTCGTCTGGAGGAGGCGGTCGAGCGGCTCAAGGCCGAGACCGGCCTACAGGCGGTTTTTGGCCAACTGTGCGATGTTACCGTCGAGGCGCAGGTCCAGGCCTTGGTGGCGGCGGCAGAAGATGCGCTGGGCGGGGTCGATGTGCTGATCAACAACGCCGGCCTCGGTGGGCAAAAAACCGTTGTGCAGATGAGCGACGAAGAGTGGCAACGGGTGCTGGATGTGACGTTGACCGGGACGTTCCGCATGACCCGGGCCATGTTGCCGCACATGCAGCAGCGTGGCGCCGGAGCCATTGTCAATAACGCCTCGGTATTGGGCTGGAGAGCCCAGAAAGAGCAGGCCCATTATGCCGCCGCCAAGGCCGGAGTCATGGCGCTGACCCGCTGCAGCGCTCTGGAAGCTGCCGAATTCGGCGTGCGTATCAACGCCGTGTCGCCCTCAATAGCCTTGCACGACTTTCTCAAAAAAGCCTCCAGTGAAGAGTTGCTGGCCAGCCTGGCAGGGCGCGAAGCGTTCGGGCGCGCGGCTGAAGTTTGGGAGGTGGCCAACGTGATGATGTTTTTGGCCAGCGATTACGCCTCTTACATGGTCGGCGAAGTGCTGTCCGTCAGTTCGCAACAGGCTTGAGGACTTACCCATGACGCACGTTTTCAGTACGGCCCAGGCGCTGTTGGCGGCCGAGGGCCTGGACCTGGGGCACAGCGACTGGCTGACCATTGACCAGCAGCGCATCGACCTGTTCGCCGAAGCCACCAGTGACCACCAATGGATTCATGTCGACCCGGTGCGGGCCGCCACTGGCCCTTTTGGTGCCTGCATTGCTCACGGTTACCTGACCCAGTCGCTGGCCAACCTTTTCATGCCGCAGTTGATGCGCATCGACAATATGGCGATGGGCATTAATTACGGCAGCGATCGGGTGCGCTTTCCGGCGCCGGTCAAGGTCGGCTCACGGGTGCGTGGCAGTGGCCAGATTATCCGCGCCGAGCTGCTGGGCGACACCGTACAACTGGTGGTGCGCATGACCATGGAGGTCGAGGGCCAGGCGCGCCCCGGTTGCGTGATCGACACCATCAGCCGTTATACCTTCAACCCAATTTGCCAGTGAGCGTGTCATGGACCTGAATGAAGTTGTCATCGTTTCAACTGCCCGAACCGCCTTGGCCAAGTCGTTTCGTGGATCGTTCAACGACACTGAAGCCCCGGTGCTGGGCGGGCATGTGGTGCGTGCTGTAGTGGAGCGCGCGGGCATCGACCCAGCCGATGTCGAGGATGTGATCATGGGCGCCGCGGTGCAGCAGGGCACCCAGGCGTACAACATCGGTCGGCTGTGCGCGTATACCGGCGGCTTGCCTGAGAGCGTGCCGGGCATGGCGCTGGACCGTATGTGTGCCTCGGGGCTGATGAGCATCGGTGTGGCGGCCAAGAGTATTCTCAGCGGTGAGATGAGCATCGCCATCGGCGGCGGTGTGGAGTCGTTGTCGCTGACCCAGACCAAGCACAAAAACAGTTATCGCGCACAGTCAGAGGCCGTGTTGCAGGCAATGCCCAGCGCTTATATCCCGATGATTGAAACCGCCGAAATTGTTTCCCGGCGCTATGGCATCAGCCGCGCCGCCCAGGATGAATACGCGCTGCAAAGCCAGTTGCGCACCGCCGCCGCGCAACGGGATGGCCTGTTTGACGACGAAATTGTCAGCCTGAGCGTGGACAAACTGTTGTTTGCCGGCGATGGCCAGGCCAATGGTCATGAGCGTGTGCAGGTCTTGCGGGACGAATGCAACCGGCCCTCTACGCGTCTTGAAGACCTGGCTGCGTTGAAGCCAGTGTGCAAGGACGGCAAATGGATCGGGCAGGGTGAGTATGTGACTGCCGGCAACGCCTCTCAATTCTCGGATGGCGCCTCGGCCAGCTTGCTGATGAGCCGTGCTGAAGCCCGGCGCCGGGGGTTAACGCCGCTGGGCATTTACCGGGGCATTGCAGTCGGTGGCTGTGCCCCGGAAGAAATGGGCATCGGCCCGGTGATTGCTATCCCCAAGCTGCTCAAGCGCTTTGGCTTGAGTGTCGCGGATATCGGTTTATGGGAGATCAACGAAGCATTTGCCTGCCAGGTACTGCACTGCCGTGATGCCCTGCACATCCCGGCCGAGCGCCTGAACGTGAATGGCGGGGCGATTGCCATCGGCCACCCGTTTGGCATGTCAGGCGCCCGTATGGTCGGCCACGCCTTGCTCGAAGGGCGCAGGCGCGGTGTGCGTTATGTGGTGATCGCCATGTGCATTGGGGGTGGCATGGGGGCTGCGGGCCTGTTCGAGCTGCCATAAACCCTGCTGTTTCAACTCAAACCATGCGGGCCTGACGGTCGGGCCCGCTGCTGGGGAATGGTTATGCAACCTTGTCTGCCCAATGCACAAATCCTGGCGCACATGGGCCTGGAGCTGGCCGATTACGAACAAATGATTGGCGACATCTATGAGTCGGCCTTGAATACGCGCTGTTTGAGTGATTCGTTGAGAGCGGTACGCACGCTGTTCAAGGCCAACTTTGTGACCTTGATCTTGCGCGTCCAGGATGAACCGCTGCTGTCGCCGATGGTGGTCGCGGGTGATATCGAATTGGGGGAGGGCGGGATCAACCATTACGCCTATTACGCCAAATCCACCCTGTTCGACGGGTTGCCCACCGACACGGTGTTCACCATCGATCAACTGATCAGCGATACCGAATGGCGCCGCTCGGCGTTTTACCTACTGTTTTGCGAGCCCCACAATTGTTACCACATGCTCGGAGCCGATATCCGCATGCCAGATGGCGGCATTGTGCGTTTCAGGATCAATCGCCCATTCGATCATCCGCGTTTTGACGACACCGATCGGGCCATGTGCGCGATGCTCTTGCCGCATTTGCGCCGGGCCTTGCACCTGCATGCCCAACTGGATCGCAGTGAGTCACTGGGCAGCCTGTATTCACAGACCATCAGCCGCCTGGCAGTGGCAACCATCGTGCTGGATGAAAACGGCACGGTGTTGCAACTCAACCCCGTGGCGCGGGAGATTCTCGACAGCCAGGACGGCCTCAAGATCGTGGGTGGCCGACTGGAGGCGACGTACCCCAGTGACAATCGGGAATTGTCACGCCTGGTGCGAAGCGCCTTTCAGCGCGTCAGGCAAGGCACTGGCCAGGGTGTGCAGCAAGCCGAGGCCATGTCGATCTCCCGCCCCTCGGGGCAGGTTAGCCTGGGGGTGGTGGTGGAGTTGATTGCCACCCGTGAACTGCTCGAAAGCAACGGTAAACCCACGGTGGTGGTGTATGTGCGCGATGCGGTGAGCAAGTCACTGGTGAGTACGGTTCTGACTTCGCAACTGTACAACTTGACCCCGGCAGAAACCGCCCTCGCGCTGGAGTTGGCCAACGGCCTGTCGCTGGAAGAAGCCTCTGAGCTGCTGAACATTCGCCGTAATACTGCCCGTGCCCACCTGCGCTCGATCTTTTCCAAGACGGGCGTGCGTCGCCAAACCGAACTGGTGCGGATCATGCTCAACAGCGTGGTAGCCCTGGGCGCGCCCCAAGCGGCTGCGTCCTTGCTGTGACGCTGCGCGGCGCCAACTTGCATTAGTCCGTGCGGACGATGCTGCGGCGCTCCTGGCCTGTCGATACTGGGCAACCGATGTCGAACCCAGAAAAGGAGAATAAAAATGATCGGCACTTATCAGCCCCCTGGCCGGGCCTTGGCGATGTTTTTAGGATGCTGTGCCATTGGCCTGGCCAATGCCGCGCCGCAGGATGTTGCGCGGCTGGGCACTGACTTGACCTGCATGGGCGCGGAAAAGGCCGGTAATGCCGATGGCAGCATTCCTGCATTCAGCGGTAAATGGCTGGGTGTACCGCCCCACGTGGATTTCAAGGGCACCGGTAACCATCCGGTAGACCCGTACCCCGACGAAAAACCGCTGTTTGTGATCACCGCGCAGAACATGGAACAGTATGGCGACGCGTTGTCCGAGGGGCAAAAAGCCTTGTTCAAGCTGTACCCGAGCACTTACAAAATGCCGGTGTACCCCTCGCACCGGGATTTCCGTTTTGACGACTCGGTGTGCCAGGCCACCCGCGAAAACGCCAGCGTGGCGCGCTTGGTCGATGACGGTGAAGGCGTTGTCGGCAAGACCGGCGGCACGCCATTCCCGGTGCCGCGCAGCGGTCTGGAACTGCTGAAAAATGCCTCGACCTTCACCTTGCGTGCATGGACTGAGGAATACACCTCCGACAACGCCTATGTGCTCAAAGACGGCAACATCAACTGGGGCCGTGTGCATTCGCGCAACCTGGCCCCGGCGCTGCAACCGGGCAAAATCGGTGAAACCACCGGCAACTCGTCGTTCTACCTCAACGAAACGCTGCTGCCACAGCGGGACAAGGGCGAGATCAATACCGGCACCGAGTTCTGGAACGACAAGACCGAACCCCGTCAGGCGTGGCGTTACGACCCGGGCACGCGTCGTGTACGGCAGTCGCCGGGGTATGGTTTTGACATGTCATTCCCAGGCAGCGGTGGCTCGCTCACGGTAGACGAAGTGCGCCTGTTCAACGGCTCGGGTCAACGTTATGACTGGAAGATCGTTGGCAAACGCGAAATGTTCATTCCTTACGACACCTATCGCTTGCATGCCGCCAACCTCAAGTACGCAGACCTGTTGCCCCCCGGCCACATTAACCCGGATGCCATGCGTTACGAGCGTCACCGGGTCTGGGAACTGGAAGGCACCCTCAAGCCGGGCTATCGCCACCTCTATGGCAAACGCAAGTTGTACATCGATGAAGACACCTGGTTCCCCATCCTCGCTGACAACTACGACAACCGTGGCGAGTTATGGCGCACCTCAATGGTCAATTACTTTTACGCCTACGAGAGCCAGCGGCCGCAAGCCGGTGTGGGTCTTTATTACGACCTCAATGCCGGGAGCTACCTGGCGTTCAACCTGATCAACGAACAGCGTAACGGCTACTTGCTCAACCGGCCGGGTTTCAGCCCGCGGGATTTTGGCCCCGAAGCCGCGCGGCGTTTCGGCCAGTAGGTGTGGCGCCTACTGCGAGTTAATCGCATTTGATCTAGTCCAATTGAAGGATGTTCTCCTTGTGCAGCTGTTAAATGATGGCTACCAAGGGCTCACCCTGTATTTCTTGGGGGCATTACAGGCCCCGAAGTCTGCAACCGAGGAACAATAACAATGACTAAACTCGCTGAAATCAACATCGAGAATGCCCAGCGTACCCACCGTTACGCCCGCGGCTGGCACTGCCTCGGCAACGCCAATGATTACCGCGATGGCAAGCCACATACCCTGAATATTTTTGGTACCCGCCTGGTCGCGTTTGCTGACAGCCAGGGCGCCATCAGCATTCTTGATGCCTACTGCCCGCACATGGGCGCAGACTTGTCCCAGGGCACCATCGAAAACGACCGGCTGGTGTGCCCCTTCCACCATTGGAAATACGACACCGGCGGCAAGTGCGTCGAGATCCCTTACTGCAAGCGCATCCCCCCCAAAGCCAAGACCCGAAGCTGGTTGACCTGCGAAGAAAACAACTTGCTGTTCGTCTGGAACAACCCTGAAGGCCGTCCACCGAAAGAGGGTGTGATCATTCCGCACCTGCCCGAAATGGATGACCCGGAGTGGATCCACGACTGGAACATCGACACCATGCACATCGAGACCAACCCTCGGGAACTGGTCGATAACCTGGTGGATGCCCAGCACTTCGGGCCGGTACACGGCACGCCGACCAAATACTTTGCCAACATCTTCGAAGGCCACATCGGTCACCAGATTTTCCATGGCGACTCCGAGCGACTGGGCGGTGACCTTATCGCGCCATCTGCGTATTACGGCCCGGCGACCCACTTCACCCAGATCAGCTCGATGTTCGGTGATGTGCGTATACACGCCATCCTGCTCAACAGCCACGTGCCCGTGACGGCTAACAGCTTTGACTTGCGCTTTGGCTGCATGGTCAAACGCGTGCCGGGCTGGACCGAAGAGCAGAACCTGGAAGTGGCCAAGGCGTATGTGAAGGGCAACCGCGACTCGTTCTACCAGGACGTGGTGATCTGGAAGCATAAAGTCCGCATCGACAAGCCGGTACTGGCCGAAACCGACGGCCCGGTTTACCAGTTGCGCGAATGGTACGAGCAGTTCTTCACCGATGAAGACCTGATACCGGCCAGCATGGCCGAACGCAGGGAAATCATCACCGTCGACGAACGCTGATTGCAGTCAACCTCTTCAGGTGGCCCGGCAAACACTGCTGAGTGCCTGGAGAGGGTTCTAGAACAAAGAGAAAGCTTTATTTCAATGTTCATAAGAGCACTCACAATGAAAATAAAAAATCATGTCGCCTACTATGTTCCTTTGTTCATTTTTATCGTGATCGCCACCGTCGCGAGTGGCACACCCAAAGAGTCACGAATGACCCAGTTGTGTAAGCAGTATTCAAGCTGCGTGGCCATGATGCCCAGTTTTAGTGGTTGGCCGAGCTTGCGCTAAGGAAGGAGTAGCTATGGTGAGCGCAAATAGTGCTGCGCGGCGCCGATGGAGTAGCGCCTACCGTCCTCGTGATGGATTGAAATATTTTTTCACAAAGGCGTTGACTTGCTATTGGTGAGGAGCGTAATTTCGGATCAGTTTCGCAGTTAACTCGGCTTGTCTGGTTAGTCTGCCGACCTTAATGGTCAATATCGGAACATACATTTACCTGATTGCTCTTGCGGTTAGGTACGGCGAAGAAGCCCGGCATGCCTTAATTGGCTGTTGGGCTTTTTTCGTTTATGACGTTTGATAACAACAAGAATGGCGGTGCACGATGACGCTTTCGACGACAAAACAGACGGTACCGTTAGGACTGCTGTTTTCGACCACTGGGACTTACGGTTCCGTGGGCCAAGCCATGTTGTCCGGCTCATTGCTGGCTATCGAAGAAATTGCTGCTGACAAGCAGTTCGATTTCGCCTTCGAACCGGTTATTGCTGACCCGGGCGGCGACCTGTCGCGTTATACCGAGTTGGCGCAAACCATGCTGGAAGACCGCAGCGTGACCCACGTTGTCGGTTGTTACACCTCGTCCAGCCGAAAGGAAGTAGTCCCCGTATTCGAACGGGCCAATGCCTTGCTTTGGTACCCATCGCACTATGAAGGTTTCGAGTGCAGCGACAACGTAATCTACATCGGCTCATCGCCTAACCAGCACATCGTGCCGTTAGCGGGTTACATGCTTTCTGTTTACGGTAATCGTATCTACACCATCGGCTCCAACTATGTCTGGGCTTGGGAAAGCAATCGGGTCATGCGCGACATCGTCGAAACACATGGCGGTGAACTGTTAGCTGAACGCTACTTGTCATTGGACGACACCGATGTCGAATGGATTGTTGACGAAATTCGCGCACTCAAACCGGATTTTATTTTCTCGACCTTGATCGGCGCCTCGACGCACGCGTTTCTCAATCGCTACACCGAGGCCGTTCGCCAAGGTGAACTGGGTGATTGCCCTGCACCTCCGATTGCGAGCTGCAACCTCTCTGAAACCGAATTGCAATATGTTGATCCGCAAGCACGAGCAGGCCATTTTTCATCTTCTGTGTACTTCCAAAGCATCATGAGTCCAGCGAACAGCCTATTTGTCAGCCAATACAAGGCGCGCTTTGGCGCGGCAAACGTCACGTCGGTAGACGCCGAGGCTTCGTACAACGCGGTTCACTTACTGGCCCGAGCAATACAAAAATCCGGGAAACACGATGTGGCAAGCATTCGTGAAGCGATTACCGAGTGCACCTTTGACGCGCCTCAGGGGGGTGTGAGTGTCGACCCTGGAAACTTCCACTGCGTACTTACCCCCCGGCTGGGGCGGTCGGAGGAGAATGGTCAATTCGAAGTGATTATGGGGGGACACTCACCACTGTCTCCCGATCCGTATCTGGCGTGGTTCGACGCCAAGCATGATGTCGACGCGTGGTCAGTATTTAAAGACTCAAGTAACGCATCAGAGGCTGCTACCCCTGTGCAGGTGGTGAAGTGAAAAGTGCGGCTATTCCAGTTTTCCGCGGGCGCCGCGTTCTACTTTTGCACAAGAACGATCGCGATCGCCAAACACTGGAGTCACAACTCAATCGTCTGGGGATGCTGGTTGAATCCCGAGACACTGCGCAGCGTCATGACTGGGACTTAATTGATGTGTGTTTCTTCGATGCGGACTCAGAGAAGCGTTTCACTTTTCCCTGGGCTTGCAACGAACCAAAAATCCCACTGATTGCAATGATGGGTTCTGAAACACCGGAACGGATCAAATGGTGCCTGGCCAATGGTGTCTCAAGTTTCTTGGTCAAACCTGTGCGCTCGAGCGGCACCTATCTTGCGTTAATGCAGGTCGAACACCGCTTCGAGGAATTGAAGAGGATCAATACGCAAATAAATGAACTGCGTGAGCGGGTGAAGTCGCGACGCATTGTGTTCAAGGCAATGCTGCAGATAATGCATGCATTCAAATTGAATGAAGATCAGGCATTTGAAAAGTTGCGCAGTGTCAGCATGCATCAACAGGTATCTATTGAAGCTCTTGCGGTATCGATTGTATGTGGCGAGCCAGTTGAAAGTTATAAGGATGCTGATGCAGCTAAAAACAAATCACTAAACAAACTTGATGACCACTAAATCGTCTGCAGTGGACGAGTATTATTAAATAATTCATAGCTTAACGCTGACGCGTTTATTTTTGCTCTGCCTTCATGTTTGGCAAAGTGAATCCCCGTGGGCGATTGTCCATAATTACAATAACCGAGGAATATTTCATGACGTTACGCAGACCTTCTCGCAGCGATATTCTTAACATCAGCGAGTCAACCCATGTTCATCTGACCGAGCACGAGTTAAGTGTGGTCGAGCAAATGATCGCCGATAATCTGGTGCACTATGATGTACTTGATCAAATACCCGAGGTCATCCAGACAAACGTTGCAGCCATTCGTATCCCTGGTAGTCGGCCGACGCGGGAGCACGATCCTTTCAACGCAATTGTGCGTACGTGCGACGTCAGGTCGGCTGCACCGATTGAAGGTTCACTCAGCGGTATGAAAATCGGTGTTAAAGACACCATCTGTGTTGCCGGTATCCCTACCACCTGCGGTTCGAAATTGCTTTACGACTATGTGCCCGATGTAGACGCACCGATCGTAAGCCGGATCATCAACGCGGGCGGACATATAACCGCGATGCTTAATACGGACGACTTTGCTTTTTCGGGTGCGGGTCATACCAGTACCTATGGGCCGGGGCTAAATCCACGCAATGCAAAACATGTGGCAGGCGGATCTTCTTGCGGTTCCGCGATCGCCGTTGCAACCGGCCAGGTAGACATTGCAATCGGTGGCGATCAGGGAGGCTCCATTCGAATACCTGCGTCCTGGTCAGGCATCGTAGGGCACAAACCAACGCATGGTTTGGTGCCTTACAGCGGAATTGCCGGATACGACCTTACGCTCGACCATATCGGACCGATGGCCAAAAACGTGGAAAGTGTTGCTTTGATGCTATCCGCCATAGCCGGCAAAGACGAAGCGTGGAGCGATCCTCGGCAGCCCGACTCCATAGAGAAAGTTGACTACACCGCGGCGTTGAGCGGTTCTCTGCGAGGACTGCGTATCGCTGTGGTTGAAGAAGGTTTCAATACGCCATGGTCAATGCCTCAGGTCAACGAAGCGGTGCGAGAAGCAATCAAACTGCTCGAGCATTTAGGCGCCACAGTGCAGAGTATTTCGGTACCAGAGCACAATAACGTAGTCCCCATCTGGAACAGCATCGCGACCGAAGGCGGTATCGACACGTTCTTCCACGGCCTTAACGCTTATGGCACTAAAGCCTGGTACAACACCCGTCAGATGTCGGCGATGTCTAAAGCGATTAAATCCAACGCCAGTGACTTTTCACCCACTGCCAAAGTAAGCGTGATGGTCGCTCACTATATGAAGGAGCAGTACCACGGAGTGTTTTACGGCCGAGCCCGTAATTTGGCGCGCCAGTTGACAACTGTCTACGACGAGGTGTTCAAGCGCTTCGATTTAGTGGTGATGCCGACCACACCGCAAACAGCACATGAAGTTCCGCCGATGCCAGAAGTGGACAGAGCCGCTCATATCTCCCAAGCCCTGAACATGCTGTGTAATACCGCAGCGTTCAACTTGACCGGCCACCCATCGATCTCGGTACCTTGTAAAGATGTCGTCGGTCTTCCCGTCGGACTCATGTTTACCGGTCGTTATTTTGACGATGCAACCGTATTACGGGCTGCCCACGCCTACCAAATTGCACAGTAGTTAAATCAGTTAACACTTAACAGCATCATCACCTGCTTTAAGCCGTATTAGTTACTGACCCGTTTCTATCGCATGTTCCATGCGAGGGGATCTTAATAAATAAAAACGAGGTGAACGCCATGAGCAAGTTTAAAGAATGGTTTCAAGGCCCCCAGGACATTACCGAAGCAGAGGCTGTGGAAGACTATGCGGTAGGGCGTGTACCCAGCCATTATCGCTGGCCAATCCCGGCGATTATTCTGGTTCTTCTGGGTAATTCCACGGCCATGTTCTGGTTCAGCTTAGGCGCCGATATGAGCTACCAAGTGGGATGGCCGACGATGCTGCTGCCAATTACCTATTTGGTGGTGCTGGCAACAATTATTGGTGCCTGCGTTATGAAGTTGGCAGCTAAAGAGGGACTGTCACTGAGCTTGCTGACACGAGGACTGGGCTTTGGCTATATGGGGTCGGCGTTTACCTCGTTGATTTACGCAATCAATTTCATTTTCTATTTCCTGTTCGAAGGCACAATCGTATCCCATGCGATCGCACATTATGCAGGAGTGGAAGTCAGTTCATGGGGGGGCGTCGCAATCTTCGCTGGCATCGGCATCGTGACTATTTGGTTCGTATGGAAAGGCATGTCGTCGATGCAGTTTTTGCAAACATGGGGTGTACCCATTTTTGTGGTGCTGTTCGGTTTTTGCCTCTATCAGTTGACTCAAAATTATGAAGTGGTCGGTCCTTCCGGTTGGCTGCCCCAAAGTCAAAACAGTGCTACTGCGCTGTGGACCGTGATGAATATGGCTAACGGGCAGATTGTCTTCCAGGGCTTGCTGGCTACGGACTACGGGCGATTTGCCAAACCGAACATCACCCACAAAGGTACCGCCACCATCATGCTGGGGATGATGGTGCCTATGGTCGCTGTCATGTTGTGCGGAGCGTTATTGGCTTACACCTTGATCCCGCACATTACTCAGGGTGACAAGCTGACTCAGGCTATGGACCCAGGTTTTATCTTCCCGACTGTGATCGCACTCACGGGTGTGATCTTCACCGTGGTCACGCAAATCCGTATCAACGTGCTCAACCTGTATTCGGGCTCGATCGCCTTGTCCAACACCATGGACATGACGTTCAATTATCGTCCGGGCAGACAGTGGTGGATGCTGCTGGTCTGGTTACTGGGCGTGCTGTTTTACGTGTGCAATGTGCTTCAGTACACCGGCACCTTCCTCGCGATCACCGGAATTTTGACTAACACGTGGGTGTTCATCATCCTTGCCGATTACCTGGTTTGCCGGAAGATATTCAACCTGGCACCCACTGATTTCGTCGAGTTCCGTCGTGAGCACCTGCGCTCGTGGAATCCGTGCGGCGTATTCAGTTTGTTGATCGCCGTAGCAATTGGCGCCGCCGGGATTCTGGGTGCTTACCCGATGTACTACGCCTCGTTCATCGCCATGTTGGTGGGACCGGTATTGCACGTCATTTTCAGTCTGGTGACGAAGGGGCGCTACTACTTCAAGAGCTTTCCGCAGGACATGCCAACCCAATGGCAGCCGGCTGGCGATTACGATGGGCCGAGGCCGGCAGCAGACGCGGCTTGAGGTAATAAATGTCAGAGCACCCAGGACTGAGTGCTCTGACTTAATACCCGGAGCAGGTCAAAGTAGCGGCGGTATGGTCGCTTGCACGGGCACTTCCAGTACCGTTGGCACGTTACGGGTGAAGGCTTCGCGGCAGGCCTTGCGGATCTCATCGAGGGTAGTGGCGCGTAACCCATGGGCGCCATAGCCCTGTGCCAGAGCGACAAAATCCAGACCTGGCAAATCCAGCCCCGGCACGTTCGGCGTTTGTTCCAGCACGGCAAAGGACTTCAAAATCCCGTATTGCCCATTGCGAGGCACGACAAAGAGAATCGGTAACTCGTGCTGCACCGCCGTCCATAAGCCTTGAATGGAGTATTGGAACGAGCCATCGCCGATGATCGCCAGCACGGGGCGATTGCGACCGCTGTCACGCTCAGCCAACGCAATACCGATACTGGCCGGAAGGTTCCAGCCCAGGCTGCCACTGGCAAAGGTATAAAACGAGTCGGGCTGGTCCACAGGCCATGCGCTGTGCAGCTCTGCGAGGTTAGAAGGCGACTCCTCAATCAGAACCGTATTGGCGGGCGTTGCAGCGCGCAGTGCCTGGAACACACTGAGCGATGACAACAACCCATCGGTGCTTTCTGCGTGCGTGGCTGCCGGGTGCGGAGCCAAGCCATGTGCCTGGCGCTTGACCGCAGCACTGCCAACAGGGCGCGGCTTGACCTGAGCAATCAAGGCATCAAGTGACAGGACCGCATCCCCCAGCACACTGTCGCCGACCGGTGCGCGAGCTGCCTCACTGGGGTCGTCAGTGATGTGCAAAAGGCGTAAGCCCGCAGGCAAGTAGTCGCCGGCAACGTAGGGATAATAGCGAAACACCGGGGCGCCAATGACGATGGCCAAATCATGGCCGGCAAGCTTCTGCGATAAAGGCGCAATGGCAAAAGGCAAGCCGCCGGCATACAGCGGATGGCTTTCCGGGAAAGGAGGGCGCTCAGAGGCAGGCGCCGCGTACACCGTGGCCTGCAACTGCTCGGCCAGGGCAATGGCTTGCGGCCACCCTTGGCCACGGGCGATGGCCGCACCATAAATCAGCGCCGGATTAGTGGCGTTGGACAACGCCTGAGCAAACGCACTGAGCACCTCAGGGTCTGGAGCTATTCGTGTGGCCACCGAACGCACAAGGGCAGGGCCTCTGGCGGGCTTATCCCAATCATCCAATGGAATCGACAAAAACACCGGGCCTGCAGGCGGCTGCACGGCGATAGCGTAAGCGCGCATAAACGCGGCCGGGACATCTTCAGCGCAAACCGGCTCATAACTCCACTTCACCCACGGCTTGGGCAAAAGTGCCGGCTCAATATTGCTCAGCCACGGCTCCATCAGCAACATGTCCCGAGTTTGGTTACCCGCGGTGATGATCAACGGCGTTCTGTTCTGAAACGCCGTCAAAATATTGCTCATGGCGTTACTCAACCCGGCACTGGTATGCACGTTAACGATCGCCGGACGCCTATTGGCCTGCGCAAAACCATCCGCCGCGCCAACCGCAGAAGACTCATGCAAGGTCTGGATATAGCGAAAATCGGCCGGGAAATCCTTGAGAAAGGTCTCCTCAGTCGAGCCAGGATTACCAAACATCGTGGTAAGCCCCAGTTCTCGTAGCAACTGATACGTCACATCGCGGACGGTTTTGCCTGTCATGGAAACTCCGATCAATTCATATTGAAGACATTGCGAAATAGCTGATGGGCAGGGTAGTTATTTCGCGCGTGTTCACCACAAGCCAGCGCTGGAACTGCGCGGTGATCAGAACGGAGGGTAGGCGAAGAGGGGGGGCGTGGGGGTGGGGGCGACGAGTGGTTTGTGTGAGGGGGATTGGGTCGAATGTTGTGGGCGCGTGACCAATAGAGACCAATCCTTTCCGGGTTTACATACCCTATGGCTACTGCATGCCAAGGAGCGACAGGCTCACTGAACTTTAGGCTAAAGCATTGATTTCCCGTTAAGCATTCAAACGGGAGAGCCAATTTTTATCTATCAGCTTCCTGATCATGCGCTCGATCTTGCTTTTCATGCTTGCCACAAGACAGTGAGGGCGTCATCATTTAGCCATCATAGTGGCTATCTGATGCGAAAATACGTTATGGACGACGAGTACTGCTGATCCGCCCTCCGAACCGGACACCTAGGCAACATATGTCTAGGCGTTCGTGCGCGCAAAGAAAGTCAGAAATCATTGAAAAACAACGAGTGTAAATATTCAGATGCGTTTTCTAAAACGACTCTTAGCTTTTTTTGCATCCCTTTTTTCGGGACAAGAAACAGAGCATAGCGAACCGCTAATCCCGAAAATCGATCCTGAGAAACTTAAGAAAAAACTTGATCTTCAACGAATTGCTAAAGAGCAGGGCGCAAAGGGAATCCCGCGTAGCAGTGATACACAGCTCACGGCTGCAGAACACGCGGTCCGCGCGGAGCTTGGTCGTATGCGAGAGCAGACAGTGAAATACGGGGAACAGCGCAATAAGCAGATTCAGAATCGTCTGGATTCGATAGACATCACGTCAGAAATAAACCGCGCTATCGAGTTGGGAAACGAGTTTATTCGTACATCCGACCACCACCTTACTCGCGAGGACGCTCGCATTAAGGATTTTGGCGCAGATACAAAAATAAAATTCCAAATCCTGAGTGATTTCCGTAGTAAGAATGGTCTGCCAAACACTCCTGCGAAATGTCCCACTAGCGGCAGCAAATTTCTCAAAATAATGTTGGTGCTAGTCTGTTGCGTCCTGGAGGGTGCTCTAAACGCTACGTTTTTCGGATCTGGTCTAGAAGGTGGTTTGTTAAGCGGATTCATGATGGCTTTCATGCTGTCTTCTTTTAACGTGATCATTTGCTTTATCGCTGGATACGGTTTTCGATATAAAAATCACATTAGAAGCACACGCCGAGTATGGGGTTGGTTTTCTTTCTGTTTAGCAATTACCGTCATGTTGATGTTAGGGGTATTAATCTCATATTTCCGCTATGTATTGACCGCCTACGATGATGGAAGTCAAAACGCCTTTCCACTTGTATGGCAAAGCTTTTTGGCGGGTGTATTCCCCGTGCAGGATTTTGAGTCTTTAATCTTGTTTTTTGGAACCATCTTATTTGGATTCATTGCTCTATGGGATGGCTATAGCTTTACAGATCGCTATCCAGCTTATGCCACTATTTGGGGGCAATATTCTGAGGCTCACCGCAACTACATTGAACTAATCGAAGGGCTGCGAGACAAACTCGAAAACGAGAAATCTGAAGTTTTGAAAAAGATTGATAATGGCGTGCAAGTTGCTAAAAAAGAAATCGAAAAATTTAAATTCAACATGAGCCAAAAGTCGATCGTAAAAAAGCAGGTGAGCGAAACGCTCGTCATGGCTGATGAAACGCTGCAAAGTCTGACCCGCTATTATCAAAATGCAAATTCCATGGCTCGACCTAAGGATGCACCACCACCAGAGTATTTTGACCACCCTGTTACCTTTGGGGTTTTGGAAATGCCAGATTTCTGTACTCAAACAGATGAGGCGCGCCTGCACACTCAAGAGCACTTACTGAAGGATATGGTCGCTCAGGTTGAACCTATCAGGTCGAGAATTCAGTCCTCCTTTAATAAACAGTACAACCAGCTTCAGCCGCTGCAAGACTTGGTATAAGGGGATAACTAATGTCAGTTTATGCCAAGCGTAAAAGCAGTGTCGGAAGTTGGGTTTGGGGAAGCGTGATTGGTGTTGCACTGGTCATGGCACTCTGTGGCATTGGCTACTACAAATTGAGCCACGAGACATTGGACAAAGAAACACTTTGCCCCAGTGGGGGGGCAAAGGGTCAATACGTCGTATTGATTGATAATACTTCGCCGTTCCCATTTACTCAGAAGTCGGCTTTGACCCAGCGATTAAAGATTATGGTGTTGAACGATATCCCTGAAGGCTACATGCTTTCTGTATTCCTGCTAGGAGAGAAATTTGAGCAGTACGAAAAGCCCGTTTTCGAACGCTGTAACCCTGGCCAATGGAGTGATCGTAACCAGTTCACGGCGACTAAGAAGTTTGTTGATAAAGACTTCAATGATAAGTTTTCCAAACCACTAGACGCCGTTGTGCGACAGATCTCGTTGGATGAGCACAGCAAATTGTCGCCCATTTTTGAGATGCTTCAGTTAGTAGGCATCAACGGTTTCGAGCATGCCAATGTGAAGGGTGATCGCAAGCTCATCATCTATTCGGACATGATTGCGAACATGCCCGGGTTTTCAATGTACAAAGGAGTACCTGCCCATTACTCAGACTTTGCGAAATCCCCCTATGGCCGTAATGCTCAGGCACTAGGACTGAGCGGTGTCAGCGTAACGATTAATTTGCTGGCAAATGAACAGAAAACCCCTCAAACCAACCGTCTTGGTGATTTTTGGGCTCACTATTTCGAGGCCAATGGGTCTTCAGTTGAATCAATTGATGCAATGGAGGGGTTGTAAATGGAACCTGACAATCTCGTCCATCGAGTGAAAAGCTATTTTATTGTTGCATTAGTCCTTAAAGCAGCTTTCGCCTATGCAAGCCTGCAGTTGAACGATCCTCAGTGGCTGGGTTTTGTTCTTCCGTTGGTGGTGATGGTTGGCTACTGGGCAGTTGGCTACCAGGTTAGGAAAAAATGGAACACCCAACTCACGCTCGCAAAGTTTGCCGACTCGGTGTACTACCTGGGTTTTTTGTTCACTGTATTCAGCATTATTGTTTGTCTGATCGACATTAAATCTATTGGTGACAATCTCAATGGGATGGCAGCGCGTTTCGGTGCAGCCATGGTGAGTACCGCGATTGGTATGGCCGCACGAGTCTTTCACACAGGGTTTAGGGTTGACACTAATGATGCGGTGAAGGGCGTCGAGGAACGGGCCATTCAGTCTGCCGAAAATCTTGCAATGTCTTTTGATGCTGCCAGCCAGCAGCTTGAGGTTTTCAGAGATCAAGTTATGGCAGCGTCCAAGGAGGCGGTACAAAGCGTCCATGAGCAGATCACCGCCATTTCGCAGCACAGTACCAACACGATGGAATCCTTTTTTACTAATGCCACGCGTCAAAGTAATGATGCATTTGAGCGCATCCTCACTCAAGCAAATGAAGCGAGTACGAACTTACTGATCACCATCAATGGCTTGCGTGAGAAAAGTGAGCAAACCCTTGATCGTATGGAGTGCCACGCCCTCGATTTTGGCAAGAAAGCGCAAGACAGGCTTGACCACACCTTGTTCCCGGATGACCTGTTCTCGCAAAAATTAAACCCGGCTATTGATACGCTGTCAGGAACTACAGAAAATCTGAACGAAGGTGTCTCGACATTGGCGCTAGACGTCAAGACAGCTGTACGGATGGTGGGTACTTCTATTCGCAGTTTGAATACTAAGACGGAATCGATAGGTCAGGCGATTACTGCAGTGGGCTCAATCGTAGAAAATCAAGAGCGTCTTGTGGAGTCTATGAAAGCTCAAAGTCAGGATGTTATGAAGCAAGTGGAGGGTCTTCAAAAGGACTATCTGGACTCTCTGGATGATCAGCGTGAAGACTTCATGGCAGACATGAAAGCTAACCAGCACGTTTTCGCTAAAGTGGTCGACAAACTTGAAGAGTTGCAAACCACTGTTCGAGACGATAGTGCATTAGAGCGTATCACTCAGGAAGTATCAGGCGCGCTGCGCGCCATCAGTGTTGCAGGCATCAAAAGCAACGAAACACTAGCTGAAGGTTTGCGCACAACACTTATGCCCTTGGTTGAAGCAGTTATAGCCAGTACCGATGAGCACAAAGTTATGGCCGCCAACATCGAGACAAGTAACCGCAGCCTTGAGGCGGCTCATTCATATTTAATGGATGAGCTGATGGGTAAGATTGATCTCATCAACAAGTCTGAGAAGCACACACCAAACACCGATGAAACAGTCGATGGGCCTTCGCTAGAGTCCATTACCGAAGCGACGTTGGCGCTGGAAAAATCCAGTCCGGAAGAGATGAGAACCGCCTGATGAGTTCTAAAAGCGATCAGGTGTTTCAGCTTTCACTCACAGAAATCTGGATCATTCTTTGTTTTATTTTGCTTCTATTGATGGGATACAATGTTTGGGAACTCGCTCATAAGAATTTGGCGTTGTCAGACAAAGTGTCCTCCTATCAGAATCTTGATGAGCGTGAACATGCCATCAAGCTCGCAAGTGATGAGCTCAAGACACGGCTGATCTCGCTTAAGGTGAAAAATCCTGAAGAAATCATCTCGAAGCTCGTTGACGCTTCCAAAGCAAAAGAAGAGGCCAGCCGTCTCAAGGTTTTGCTAACGCAGAAAGATGAGCTTCTTACAACGCTTGCAGCGATCGACAAAGCTTTGCAAGAGGTTGGTAGTAAAAATAAAGGAGAGGATGCCAAACGTCTGATTCTGGAAACGATGATGTCCTATGAGCAGCTCAAAAAACTGGTGATAGACCCTGACGATGAAAACGAGGCTCAACCAACGGATGTCATTAAACGAATCGGCGCTCTAAATGCAACCGAGCAATTGTTAAAGACTGCATTAGGACAGGATGGCAGCCCGACTTCCGAGCAGATTTCGAAGATAGTCAAGAATGCCGAATCTTATGTTCAAGCAGAGAAATTTGGGTTGAATCCTACAACATTGCAGAAAACCAATAGTGATTTGAAGGGCCAGGTTCAGTTTCTACAAAACAAACTAAATAGAGGGAAGGGTGGTGATCTTCCACCTTGCTGGGCGAATGAAGCAGGTAAAGCCGAGATGTTTCTTACGGTCTATTTGAAGGACGACTCAGTTAGCTTTGAACCAGCGTGGCCGTCGACTCGACAAGCGGATGCTGAAGCGCTTCCCAATTATTCCGCATTGATGTCTAACACCTCTAGAACATATGAAGATTTTCTTCAGGCAACTCGACCAATTTCCGATTTGGCCAACCAACGAGAGTGCAAGTTTTACGTACGATTGGCGAGCCAGATTCAAGGCGCGGTGCTGTCAGATCGGCGTCGTTTGATGATAGAGACGCAATTCTACAAGGTGGAACTCAGGCGTTAAGTCGACGGTGCTCTGTTTTTGATGAGCTCGCGCAGTAACCGACTGTCATTCGGCGGCATGAGCTTTAACCGATGCCGCCAAATGACAGTCGATTAAGGCTGGGCATAAGCAGGACATGTATTCGATGCAGCTATTTCATCAAGAATCGCAGTCCGTAGTGAGATCCGACGTTTAGAGCAAAAGTCAGAGCTCTGCCCATGAAACACGATTTAACAAGTGGGCGATGTTAGATGTTCATGTGTCGGTCCAAGCGCCGTTATAGATGGCTTAGCGTTCTATGAATTGAAGTAGTTGTTCATCTATATGTGTTTATGAACCTTGTTCGTCCAGTACAACGGCAGCAGCGTCTGCTTGGAGATGGGCAACCTGAAATAGGAGGATAAGACATCGTAGATATTCACGAAGAGTCCCGAAATCGCCATGTCCGGCGCCTTGCTCAAATTGTGGAGCTGAATGTTCATAAATGATGTTCATGACAGACAGCTCTCAATGGGGCCGCGCCCTTTTTAGGGTCGCGGCTTCATTCATACTGGACCGACTCAGCTCACCCTAGCGTGATTGAACCCGCCTGCTCTTGATACCCTTTGTGCAGTTTCTCCGCGATTGACGGTCACGTGATCCTGATACTTGAAACCTTGCTTTGCCGCAGGCCCTCCTTTATTCGATGGGCTAGAAGTACGCACCATGACATCCCTGCATTGCGAAAATTTACTGGAAACCTGGCAACCACTGGAGCTCTGCAGATCGGAGAAGGTGGGGCGGCGCCTTCCAATTACGGCAACGCCATCACTAATGGCAATTGGCCAATATCAGCAATTTCTGGCATATTGGTCGATACCAACGGAGGGAATGGCTGGAACGTCTCGGTTCATCACGGGGGGGGGCTGGGATCGCCGAACTTTTCCGTTTCGAGTACATTCTCCATAAATTTCCGGCTACCCAAGCGTCAACAAGTGGTAGCCGACCGGTGCGTAACCAACGAGGGAACGTGAGGCCTGAATGCAGATCAGCCGTAAGTTAAACCTGTACGACATCGAAAGCCTGTACGACTCAATAGGTACGGATCCACAACTCAGGCTGCCGATCAGCATGAGCCATGGTGGAGGGCTAGGGGTAGACGCGGCCCTCGCTCAGTTGATCGTTACCTGGGCCCGGGCCTGTGAGCAGTCAGTCCTGCATCTCTACGCCCCGGTTGAGGAGGCTATAGCCCAAATCCCTCAAATAGCCAAAAGCGCCGCTGGGCTCTTCGCGCTCATCATGAGCAGCGAGATCCATGCAGAGGATCACCAAGTTGTAGACCGTCGTGAAGCCCTGCTGGCGATAAAGCCTTTGATTGAGGCGATGTTTGTCGGCGACATCCGTAACACCTCCAGCACAAAAGGTGCTCGACCTACGGCTATCAACCTGTTCAGTGTCAACTTCGCAAAACGGGAATTTATTAAACCTTTCTACTTCGATCATAGCTCGCCACATGTTCAGCCTCACTCATGGTTTTCCCACTTGATTGCACAGTCATCGGAATTAATGACTGCGAAACAAGACAGGGCGACTCTGCTTAAAGCTGGGCTTCCCGAACTGGGGAGTGTTCTGCGAGAGTTGATTGATAACGCTGATCAGCATGCAGTGACTGATGTCTCTGGAATCAAATACAAAAAGGCGCTGCGTGGTACCTCGATCAAACTCAATCGGATCAGCCGCAAAGACGCCTTGGCTTACTCCGACCGAGAGCCTGAACTGGCACGCTTCATACTGAAGCTTTTTTTGAAGTCGGAAACCTTGGACTTCCTCGAAATTTCGGTCATCGACAGCGGGCCAGGCCTTGCTAGGCGTTGGCTAACGGCCAAAGAAGGACGTCCGGTCGATAGTCTTGAAAAACTCGACTTCGATGATGAGCTGCGAGCGACATTGGATTGCTTCAGAAGCCATATCACCTCCAAACCCGACGCAGGTGCGTCCGGAATGGGACTTTATCTCGCGCTACAGGCGCTTAACAAACTTAAGGCTTACGTACGAGTACGTACAGGGCGCCTTTCGTTAAATCAGGCTTTTCAAGGACGCAGTGGAATGATGGAGTTCGAACCGTCAGTCAGGGGTACTAAGGAACGATTGGCCGCCGCTGAAGGCACAGTATTTACTATTTGCATCCCGGTGGGCTGACAATGTTCGATCTCATGGATTTCGAAGCCGAGCTTCGTCAGGACGGCAAGCCCTTGCATCTCGCTGTCTTTTTCACTGGCCCTGACTTCTTCACCGGAAGCCAGATTGCTCACGCCCTGCAGACTCAGTTGCCCCGCCACGTTATGCCGGATGCGCTGCTGTTCCTGCTTCCCAAATACACGCTTGAAGAGTTCAAAGCTCACAAGGCTGACAAAGCTTCGCCACTGATGGCTCAGTTTGAGCGAAAGGGGCCGGGCTCACCTCAAACGTACGGGGTGGGCTTCTACGATGAGACAGGTGCGATCACCGACTATGTGCATGTTTCAGGCGTTGGCACCAAGGTAGGTGTGGTGATAAAGGCTCAATCACGAGCCATCGCAAAAGCTGGCCTTGCTAGCCTGGTCAAGCGCTCCGATGTATTGAAGAAAGCGCCCGCGGGATTCTTCTACTCAAAACCCTCGTCTCGCGCCTCAAACTATTTCATCCGTGCTGAGGATCTGTTCTCAGAAGCGCACCACGCCCATTTCTTGGCGTTTGCGTGCTTGCCACTCATCAAGAAGATCAAAGACAAAGGGCAAGCCACCCCCGATATCTTGTACCTAGACACGATCGCATTACTGCCATTGGCTTTTTCCTTGCAAATGTACCTCATGCGTTTCAAGCAACCACTTTTCGCGGACATTCGCTCTTTCCACTCACATGAAGGCTTGGTCAAGGATGGGCCTTTGCCGAAAGGCGCGTCCGCGATGTGCCTAATCTCGGCCTCCACTCGATGCGGGCTGGCAGACCAGTGGGTAAAGATCAACAGTGCTGACTCGTGTCTTGTGACCACTATCTTGTCGTTCGAGCCCACTTCGGACAGTTGTTCGATCTTGTACACTCTGAAGCAGCCAGCTGACTTTGAGGTGCTCAATGAGGGAGACTCTGGTGGCACACGGCTCATTCGGATTCACGGGGAGCGGTTCGTGGCTGAGCACAGCGACCCCAGGCTCCTGAACATCACCACTGACCACGCCCCAACGATCCTCCAGCCCAAGTTCTACTTGTACATGGGCGAAGGCCTGTTCAGCTGTTTCAGACAGGACAAGCCTGGCGCCCGGGCGCGAACGGTGCATGTCGACAAGAGCAAGCTGATTCAAACCCCAGGGTTCAAGGAATGGTTCGACACCGTCCTGCTGGAAGAAGCGGTTTCATCCACGCGGTGGATCATTCACGATAACGATGAAGCAAGTGTCCAGCTAGCGGACAAAACCATCGCTTACCTCGAAGGGTGTGGAGTTAAGATCGAAAACAGGGTGTCGTTTGATGATTTCGACGCCGGTACGAAATTCGATGGTTCGGTGATTGTCCTGGCTGCTGCAGTTGAGCGTGGCTCTCGGCTGCAAAGCGTTAGTCGACGGTTGCGTACTGCCCAGCAGAGTGGCACGCGTCTCTACATAGCAGGAACGCTGTTCGGCCGAAGCTATCAGATGATGAGGGAGCTGCATGCCAACCTGACACAGCCGGCGAAAGGCCATAGCCGATTTATCTTCAAAACCTACATCGAGATCCCTGCTGCTGAACTGGCATGCGCGCGGCACTGGGAGGAAGAGCGCGATCTGCTTCAGTCCTTGCATTCGATCAGCAGCAAATTTTCTGAACCGATCAGCAAGCGAATGGAAGTCTTTAACCAAGCGCCTGCCCAGGGACTGGCGTTGAATCCTTTCTGGCCTAGCAGCCAGACTGGAGAGTCGATGACGCTGGCTCAAGGCTTCGCGTTCGTGGATGGCAAGCCCGAAGGGAAAACTAACGTCACGGTCGCAACGTCCACGGACATCTTCCTGACCATCTTGTGGATTCTGCAAAACGCCAGGTACGGCGAACAAGTTGCGAACGCCAAACGCCTGGAGTCAGGTGAGCTCCAACAAGTGCTGTTGTCGCCAGAGGTCTTTTCAAGATTCGACGACGGTGTGATTCAGGCGGCATTCCTCCATGCTGCGTTGCCAACCGAGCTGGATTACCGTGCCGATGAAACCCAAAGCCTGGCGATGTCGGACATTATCTATCGCCTGGCCGCAGGTTATGGATACGAACGAGGAGAGGCAGCCATGGAGTTCGTGATGGCGTTGGCCATCGAGAAGATCCGACTCCATAAGACCGAGGATGCGCGCCTACGACAAAGGCTAATCAAGGTTTTGGAAGACAAAATCCCTGAAATCGTACACCTGCTTGATCCTGAAGCGGGGTCTCCGCTTTAAGTCTCAACTTTCGCACCTGCATTTCAGATGCCAACCGCCCCTAGCTTTAGCAGGGGTGATGAGTCTCTGTAGAAATCTGAAAATTCATGCGGTGAAGGTTCTCCAGCATTTACTGGTATTTGGGATGCATAGTGAAAAAAGGGTTCACATGCTTGCTACCGAACTTCATTCAGGCGGACGTGCCTAGTTGCGACAATCTTTGTCTCATGTTTGAAGATCGTAGGACACGCTGACTTCGAGGTTGGCAGGGTTAAAGAGAACCAGAGGACGCCTCATCGCGAGTTGAGACGGAATTACTTCGCGCGCATAGATACTGGCCAGCGGTCGCTTCACCCAATTTGCTGAAGCGCCAGTTCGATGTCGTGGAACCCAACAAGGTTTGGGTAACCGACATTACCTATATTCGTACGTATGAAGGCTGGCTGTTTTTGGCCGTGGTGCTAGATCTGTTTTCTCGTCAGATTGTTGGCTGGTCAATGAAGTCGCAGATGACCAGTGATTTGGCCATTGATGCGTTATTTATGGCGGTTTGGAGGCGTAAACCGAAACAGGAGGTGATGGTTCACTCCGACCAGGGCAGCCAATACAGCAGCTCCGACTGGCGCAGTTTTTTGAAGGAGAACAGTTTGGTTGCCAGCAAGAGTCGTCGAGGCAACTGTCACGACAACGCCGTGGCCGAGAGCTTTTTCCAGCTTCTGAAACGGGAACGGATCAAGCGGAAAATCTACACCACACGGGAAGATGCTCGCAGCGATGTGTTCGATTACATCGAGATGTTCTACAACTCAAAACGCCGGCATGGTTTCAACAATCAGCTGTCGCCGGTAGAGTTTGAAAAGCGTTACGCAATGAGCCTGCGAGGTGTCTAGAAAATCCGGGGCTATTCACTTCGGATTACTCTGCATGTGCCGAATGTATTTGAGGGCGATTATGAAATCGTCCACTACGACACCAGTACCCTCAGCATAATCGCCGCAGAAATGGACGCCAAAATGACATTCCGCGCTTAGGAGCAGATCTGACGGACAACTCAAAAAAATTCATTTTCCAGGAGAAGGGCAGCTTATTGCTCGCCGGGCAATGCGATTCTGATGGTGGTGGGATTGCTTGCCACTCTTGCCATCAACCGGAAGAAGCAGCGCCTCAGGCGCATGGCATCTGGGCGCGCCTCAAAAATTACGACAACAGGTGATCGGCTAGGGTAGGCACGCTCTAACCGACTTACCGGGGGCGCTTATGGTTTAAGCGCTGCCCTTGTCGTTTTTAGCGTCATCGGATGCGATGAAGGCTTTCCAGTATTTGTCCAGCCGTTGCAAGGCCGCGCGAGCGGCGGCACTGGCCTTCGGGTCGCTATCATTTCTCAGCAGACTGCAAAGAATCACCAGGCGCCACGCTAGATGGCGCTTATCTTCTTGCAACGCATGCGTTACCAATTGATGGAGTTCATCAGGACGGTGTGATGCACACAAGTACATGGCCTGCATGAGAGGTTCCACAATTCCGCTATTCACGCATAGTACTGAGCCAACACCTGGAATGTCGTGGGTATGTAGGCCAAGAGTGTCTCTGAGGTCGCGAGGCGCTGGTTTGAAAATCAGATCTTCAGAATTGCCCAAGGTGGCGACAATCAACAAGTTCACCGACGTACCATCATCGCCCGTGTCCATGGGCGTCATTGCCAAGTGGCTCAGAATCAGCCAAGGCTGCATATCCCCGGGCAGCCGCTCGTTCATTCCTTCACCGAATTGAATTCGTACGCCTTTGACATCCTTCGCTAGTATTTCGACCGTCGATCCCTCAGTCAGGAAGGTGGGCTCTGGCTCGGCGGCGATCAGTGTGTTGACGATTAGGAATAAGTGGTTACCGTCAGTAACTCGAGAGATGGCTGCTGCGACGCAGAGATCTCCCTCGGGCACGAAACGCGATTGCTGGAGTATGCGCTGCAGGGTTGTATTGAGGTTGTCCGCGTCCGTTTGCTTGTTTAGGTCTGCCGCCCACTGGGCAGAGATGTTATGAGCCAACTGCTCTGGGAATCGAACGACCAGCCTTGGCCCGAGCGTCCGGGTGTCTATCCAATGAATAACGCCATTTCTGCGCAGGCGTTCAATTCGCTGTTCGCCGAGTGACCGCTCCAGGATATCGGGATCGATCGACGGTGCCCCGTAGGTCTCGATGATTCGCAGCTGGTCTCGACCGTGTTCCGTCACATCGACCAGATAGGCGGCGGCAAGCTTTGATAGATCGTGCTTCAGCTGAGGGTCTGCACCGATGAGGTTGCTCGCCCTTTCCAGCATCCGAAAATCGGGAATCGGAGGGATTACCAGGCGGGTTTCATATCTTGAGCCATCAGTTGCTGATTTACGCTTCGGGACATGCCGGGGTAGAAGGGACGCGATAAGCCGCAGCTGACGCGGGCGACGCAGATCAGGAATCAACTGCGCGCCAGTCAAAAAATGCGCGTATTTGAGTTTCACAAAAAGCTCGCGTGCAGCCCCGAACTCTTCGTTTGACAAATCCTCAAGCTCAACCGGTGTTGCCAGGCGGCCAAGCATCGTTTCTTCAATGCGGCCAGCCAAGGTACTGTGTGACTCGAACGTACCGCTATCAGTCCCGAATACGAGCTGGAGGCGCTTCAGCTCTGCAAGGTGCAGCAGCTCCTCCAGCTCACCGGTCGGTACTCCGTCCACGACGAGAATGAGTCCTGCCAGTGACTGACCAGTAATAAGCCACTGCCTAACGTCATCCCGGGAAACCCCGATGGAAAGCTCTCGGGTCAGTCGGGATGAAAGAAACTGTAGAATATCGCCCGAGCTTCTGCGGTCGACGTAGAGGACAGGAGCCTTCTCGAGCTTCTCGATCAGCTGGATCAGTGTCCCCGTGATGCCTGATAGCGGAGCCCCATGCAGGACGACTACTTTCGCGCCTCTTTCGACGTAGTTGCAGATTTGGCCTACAGCCTGGCGGGGTATTTGAAAACCCTCGGCAATGGCTCGGTGCAGATCAGGTATGGCGCCAGTTCGGCTGCTGATCTCCTCGGCATTCCATTTCTTAAGTATGGCTCCCCAGATTTTCGGGTCACGTCCCAGCAAACTGCGAATTGCGCCCTCGGTTGAGCTGCGTGCCAGATTCGACGCTGCTAAGAGAATCTTCTCCAAACCTGCAGCATCCGCTTTATCGCTTGAAACTGTGGTTCCATCGTAGGTCAGGACAAGTCGGGTCGACGCTTGATCGCCATTCGTGACCAGTACCAGTGGCACCATTGGTTGGTGGATCCGGGCGTAGGAAAGCCCCTGGTCGACGTCTTCATCAGTGATAGCCACAGACGGAGCTTTCAGCTCAGCGAGCAACAGCGGTGTATCGTCGAGAAGCATGACTACGTCCGACCGGCCCTTGAAAAAATCTCTAGTTTTTCCGCTCCCATCGACTGCAATGTGATGGTGGCCGAGCTTTAAGTTCAAATAGCGCTCGGCACGAATGTTAGCCGGCAGCAAGGGTAGGGCCTGGCGCAAGCGAGCGATGATCGCAGCTTGGAAGTCTGCCTCGTTTATCGGTTGGTTCGCCCCAGAATGGGGTGCCGGTAGCACCTTTGGCTTAGCAGCGCTTTTCTTTTTCGAGGCGGTCATATCGTCCTTGGAATAAGATCTGAGGGGCGCAAAGCGTACCTCAGGTGGTGGGATTGTTGACTGGCTGAAGAACCGCATCAGGCGCTAGCGTCCGGCAAAATCGCAGCCGACTGCGTCATTTGATGTCGGACTCGCCTTAGGTCGGCCTATGAGTCTGCACCGTCTCCCGCTAAGCTACGCACCTCGAATATTGGGGGCGCTAGCATGGCAGATCGAAAGCACATTCCACAGGATACCAAGCTTCGGCTTTTCGCGGAGGCGGCAGGCCACTGCCAGCGCCCGGACTGTCTGCAACCCCTATTTCCGGCCGAGATGGGCGGTGACAAGCACATCGCGGAGATGGCGCACGTGATCCCCCATGGCGAAAAGGGCCCACGTCATGAGGAGCGGCCTGCTGGCGAGTTCGAAGCCGACTCCTTTGAAAACCTCCTGCTCCTGTGCCCCAGCTGCCATAAGACCATCGACAAGAACTCGCCCTCGTACAATCGCAGTACTCTGTTGATGTGGAAGAGCAACCACCTCGCGTCCTTGGCCAACAAGCAGGGCGTGTATGCCTACGAGGAGCGTTCGCAGGTCAGAAGCGCCATCACGGCCGCCATGGCCGAGAACAAAGCGATCCACACGCGGCTCGCTCCCTGCGAAGGAACAAGCTTCGAGTACGACCCGGAGTCAGACTCAGCGAACACCTGGCTGCACAGGATGCGCAACGTCATCCTGCCCAATCACTTTCGTATCCAGCGCATCATCACGGCGAACCAGCATCACATGGACGAGGCCGAGCATGAGGCATTTGCCCAATACCAGGAGCATGTTCGAGGGCTGGTTGAGCGCCACGTCTGTGGCGTAGCCGGCCGCGCTATTCGCTATCCAGTACAAATAGATGGAATTTTTGCATGAAATGGCAGGTGAAATATGCGCTGGAAAACATCCGGCGTGAAAGTGGGGTCATCTTGGCAGAACACGCAGGAGGCGACGCTATCCGCATTTCGGTTCGTGAGCAGCCAGACGTTTTGGCTGTCATCAGTGACACCCACAAGATGGACGCCGAATTGGCTGCCCGGTACCACCAGCAATGGCCGGAGATGGATTTCCTCTGCGGCTATCGCAAAGAGTGCGTTTGGGAAGGTGGTGCAATCGCCTTCCTGGAGGAAAAGCCGATAGGATGGGGAAATTACGGAACACTTGGGTCGGCAATTCCGAAGGGTTCAGTGAGGAAAGCGTCTCACAAAAACTATGCGTTTTCTTACCGAATGATTCTGCAGCTACGTTACGTAACGAACGTCCGCCGTGAGTTCGATCGTGTGTTCACTCTTACCCTTTCGGGTGGACGCTCGCTCAGAATAGGGATGATCTGGGAGTATGAGCCAACAGCCGATGCCGTCCGCAGCCTATGGGACGATTTCGGTGCGGTGGACGTTGCGTGGAACATCAATCCCAATGGATCGCCGGCTCCAAGCGCCATTGAGGCAGGTCGGGAGCTGGGATGCAAAGTACTGAAGTGGGAAGACCTCAGAACGATTTTGCTGAAGGGTTGATGACAGCAGCGGAAGTGGCAGGCTTTCTACTCGAGGCCTGCCCGTCGTTGCGGTACTTCGAGTCCTTCATGTTTGGGTCGTCACTCCGTGGTGTCGGCAGCGATTACGACGTGTTGGTCGTGGGCCCATCCGGCGCGCCGCTCGCTCGACTTAAGAGTGAGTTGAGAGCCGCTGGCGCTGAGCTTCCGCTCGACATCTTGTACATGATGCCGACGGAGGCGGAGGACACAGCGTTCATCGCGCGTGAAGGGTGCATTCCGCTCTCACAGCTGGCTCGATTAGGTAGCGAAGCTCACGAGCCACTTTGAGGTCTTCCTCGAGGCAACTGCCATGATAACGCCGTGGCCAAGAACTTTTTCCAACTTCTGAAACAGGAACAGATCAAGCGAAATATCTATACAGCGCGGAAAGATGCTCGTAGTGATGTGTTCGATTACATCGAGATGTTCTACAACGTAAAACGCCGCCATGGTTTCAACAATCAGCTGTCACCGGTAGAGTTTAAAAAGCGTTACGCAATAGACTGTGCGCAGAACGGGGGGAATGAGCACGAGTTCGAACAATCTTGCGCCTCAGTATATAAAATGTGAAATCAGTCGGGGAGTGGAGCCTAGACACATGGAGAAGTACACGTTTATTGATCGGTATTTTCACAGCCAGCGCGAATTGTTGGACATCAGGCATTCTGAAGAGCGGGACATCAACACGCTGTTTACCTACCTGAATAACCTCCACTCTACGGCTGATAAGCTGCTTGAGCTATTCAACTGCAGCATCAAAACTGCTCCAGAATTCAAAATGCTTCGGATTGTCAGAAACTATTTTCACCATGTCGGCGACGTCGACGAAGTTCGTCTCCATGTCAAGGTCGAGGAAAATGTTCTCGTTAGCCATTCGCAACACCTTCTAATACCACTAGAAGTGCTCGCAAAAAGCGTGAAATCATTTATCGATAACACGATACCTGACGAGAAAAATAAAAATTACAAAGCCAAGTTGCGATTCGTGCAGAGGGAAATGAGTGATATCGCTGAGATCTTCGACTACGCCGCAAATCTCATGAAAGACCTCGAAATGTTCTGCCAAAAGCCTAGCCTAAGGCTTGACGGAAGGGTCTACGAACTCGGATTCGATATGTACAAATTCGTTTTCAACATTACGAATACTATTGCTGATAAATGCCGAGAAATCCCAGAACTTCGCGAAAAGAAGGTAATCCAGGAGCTCGACTGGTCTTATCGTGCTGAAAACAACATTGGCAAACACGACGTTTTTTGCAGCCCGTCCAACGTACCAATCACCACCACCGAAGGCTTCGTATACGCCAAGGACATTGATCTGGTTCGTTAACTTGCTTGCTGTGACCCGCCTGCTTTCACAGCCCGAGGAAGCAAACAGACAAGGAGCAGCACATTGTCAGCTGAAAACAAACCAACAGAACCTGAAAACCAAAACAACCAAAACGACTCAATCAAGCCTAAAAAGGCCTTCGTGCTTACCGATGAGATGATCCGGAGGATAGCGGAATCGGAAAAAGAGCACCGTCGTTACAAGCGTCGGGAGAAGCGGTTTGAGTTCAGCTGGATTTCCTGGTTTTGCGATGAATTCCCGAATGAAGAGGTCTACAGGCCCGCCCTAGCTGAGCGACGCAACACGCGCCAGGAAATGGCGTATCACCGGTTTCGACAAATGACGAGTTGGTCGTTCTGGTCGCGGATGAAGTCTGGCGCCGGTATCAAGCTCGCAACGGTGGGAGGTTTGGTTGCCGCATTCCTTCAGGCTGCTCCCCCGCTGAAAGGTGCAGAGTCAGCGGTCGGGCCTTTGAGCTGGTTGCTGATCGGCGGGGGCTTCTACTTGTTGGCGGTAATTTGGTTCGAGTGGAAATGTCCGGTTCTGCTAAAGCGAACACTTGCTGGGAAGGATGAGTGCCTTGGCGTCGAAGCGCGGCGCTGGTTGCTCGCGCTCGTTGAGGATGAATTACGACGCTGGTGGAGCGTTAAGCCCTATGAAATGGATACGGGTATAATCAAGCCAGAGTCCAGTAAACATCAGCTTGCGCTTGAAATCACTCGGCGTGGTGACATTCCAGCCTACGGTGGCTTTGGTGAGTTCGCATCCGCACGGATAGAGTATGCACTTCATGAGTACGCCCAGCTGACATCTACAACGATCTGGCGAGAGGATTCCAAGCCGAACGAGTTCCAGGAATTCATGCCGGGACACCGAATTTGCCCACTCAATACACCTCTGCGTAACATCCATTTGAGTGTCATGAATGGGAGCGAGGTGAAAATGGCTAAGGTAGGCAAGGAGGGCGATTTAGTGGTGCGCTGGTTTGACGGCTCGCTGGATTTCCGCTCGGAGCAACCGACGCATCGAAATCTGATGGTGTCTGCCTATGCAGAAGGGCTTATCTATCTGTTTCGCACCGACGCCTCTGCGCTGACATTCACTCGAATTATCGCGCAGTGGCAAAACACGATGCGCCCATTAAGTCGGTTTGTACTTATTAGCTTGTTCTTGGCCAGCGGAGGCTGCTTCGTATGGTTTGTTTTCCTTCAGCTGAAGATTCTGCTGCCCGGCCTTTTGTGAGGTGCTGGCTGATGAAGTTCCAGGCCTGGTGCATGATTGAGCGCCCCATGCCAAGTTTCGGGCGGCAGTTGAGAACCTGTTGTTCCACATTCCCAGCCCGGAATCACGATCAGGCTTGAGGTGTCGTTGGGGTAACCGGCGAAAGCATTCTCTCAAGAAGCTTGTTGCTTGATTCGCCATGTGGTCGCAGAAATATCACGCCGTGGCGCACGGTGCCCACATCCGTTGACCTGTCTGGCCTATTCGTAGTGAAGCTCGCCAAACAATCCGATCATCAAATCGCCGTCCAGAACTTCGAAAGGAAGTTCAAGATCATCCGATGACGCGCGGGCTATGGATTTTCCGTCGTGAGGGGCGTTTTTTGTATGGCCTTGCACGCACTCGCTGATTGCTAACCGAGGGGGCAGGGCGTAGGTATTCGACGTGATGTCAGAGCGGCCTTGACAGCTCCGCTGACAGCAAGGCGCTATGGGCTAACGATTACCTTTATGTCCGATCCTGAAATGCTCTTGATGTATGAATAGCTCGTTCCTAAGACAGCCAACTGCTCGTTCGATATTTTCTGACTTGAGATCGCTGGCTGTACGATCACAAACTTGAAAATCAGCTCGTGGTCGTGACATTTATTGCGCAGTATCTCCAGCTCGTGCGGTGTTCCTTTGAGGATTCTATCGAAGCCTTTGGGAAGCGATTGCTGGTAGCGATCCATCAATCGATCAAAGAATTTTTCGCCGGTGGATAGCCATTTCACTGATCTGGAGGCTTGCCCGCACACCTCATAGACGTCACTGACGCGAGCCCCAGGCGCGGCCACCCCATCCGTCTGAGGGCAGTACTTACAGTGGTAGAGATCGATATTGATAGCATCTTTGCTTTCACGAATTGCGACCAAGTCAGCAATTTCCCCCTTCCCATCATCGTTGAAAACGATTGTGTACTCGTCAACAATTTTGTCGTAGGTGAAACCTTGCACGGTGTCCATGCGTTGCTCAGCCCGCATGGATTCTTGGTAAATTTTTGTTGCCCCCCAATTCCACGGTTCGAGCAGGCCTACAGGCAATCTGACGTCCACACTGTTGGGTGAGTAATGGCGGTAGTTCCCATAAACCATTGACCCGTCTACTCGTAACAGGACAAGCGGCTCCGCATCTAGATAAGAATCAAATGGCATCTCTTGGGAAAAAAGAATTTTCAAGCCAGGGCAGGACGTTTTGTACCCGTCCTCCAGCAGTTTGATGGAGATTGTCGTGAGGCGACGTTCTTCGTCGTCGACGCCGGCAACATATACCGGGATGGCCAAGGTCAGCGCATCCTCGTACTCAGGTTTACCTAGCTCGACATCCAGCAGGTTGAAGCTTTCCCCCTGGAAATACAGAGCGATCTTTTGCTCGTTCTCGATCGCGATAGACTCAGGCCAGTCCGCGTAAAAAAGCCCTCTCGGCCAAGCGTCTTCAATTTTTTCAGCCCGCATGACATTTTTGAGCACGTCGCCCGGGTCTATCGTTGCATCGTTGAGCTTGACCGAAATGTGTCTGCACCACTCGACCCAGTAATTGATTGCGGAGGAGTTCATTTCCCAGATTTTGCCTTTGTGCGAGCAGCCCACAGTCGTTCGTTCTCCTCCCTCGAATCCTGTCGCGAAAATATTGGATTTCTTGGCGTTACCTTTCTCAATGTCGCTGATCACCTGGTTGATATCGCGCCCTACATGCATCGTGAACCGAAGATCTTTACGGGCACGCGATAAACCTACGTTCTGCAGTTTCATGAGTTTGATATCGTGAAGTGTGCGGAAGACTGGTTCACCATGGATGCGACGAGGCTCTTTGGCCACAAGATTCAAAAAGCGTGTCGCCTGGCTGTCATCACCAGAGGTATGGATGAATAGGGTTTTCTGGGCTTCATTGAAGAAAGCTAGGTACAAGACCCAGTTGGTATCGACGATTTCCTCGGTTAGCGCCCATCCAACCAACGTTTCTCGCCGTGTCACCGCAATGACCGTGTCGGCTTCGTCATTGATCGAAATGTAGTGGAGTGCCTCCCTGCGCCCGTCAAGGCTGCGCGCTCGCTCAGGTTTCCACTGCTCGGCAGAAATGTGATAAGCCACCGCGCTAATTTTGGGGTTTGGGTTGAGCCCGAAAATCACATGCGCATCATCACCATCGGTAAACTGCTCGGTGAAGACTTCCTTCTCGATTTCATGGGTGACTTTTTCCTGGCTCACGTCACGGATAACTGCCCCCCAGTCGGCACTCTCTTTGTAGAGTGCTGCCATCTGATGGTCAGTCTTCTGATTGGCGATATTGGCAACGAACTTGGCGTCCCCTAAAGCAGCATCAACCCTTGTCAGCCGGCCAATGAACTGGAGCGTGACAGCTGGACTGCGGTGTTGGTCATGAATTGCGGCGATTTTCAGTTCTGGCAGATCGAAACCTTCCCCAAGCATGTCGACACAAACAATGATCCGATATTTTTTCTTGACGATCTCACCCAGAACCTTGGCCTGGTTCGGTACCTTACTGTGGATCAGGACGGGAGACAGGTCGGTGTGCTGCTTATAGATCTCAAAAAGGTCTGTTGCACGTTTTTGAGATTTGGCCCGTACCAGCATCAGATGGTCGTATCCAGCCTGTAGGTCTGCCCTAAGCAACTCAACAGCCTTGTCAGCAATGGCCTGATCGGACAGATCCAGGTTGTATTCTCGCACCGGGTGAAACTCGATGCCTTTGAAATAGCCATCGAGCTGAGCGTCCCGAAGAGGGTAGTTATAGATGATCTTGCCTTCCAGGGCCAAGCCATCCTCTCGAAATGGTGTAGCCGTAAATTGGATACAGGGTTTACCCTTGAAGGCTGTTTTGATTCGACTCCAGCTGATCGCGGCAACGTGGTGGGCCTCATCGATCATAAGGTGGCTGCATGTTTCCACCAACATGCCTAGCGTGACCTCGTCGAACAGTAACAAGGCTTGGGGAGTAGCCACAATGATGTTCGCGTATGCCAGTTCAGCAACCTCGACCTCAGACATTTTCGAGCAGATGGCAGCAACGATTGGATTGCGCGCTGTGTCAGACACAGCGCCCACTGTACGAAGCGTCTTCATCTCCGTGCACTTACCCACCAGTTGAGTCCTGAGGGCATCCGAAGGAACTAAAACTAGCGTTCTTGCCATTCTTGCAGCGATTACCAGCGCAAGCATGGTGTCGGTCTTCCCGGTGCCCGTTGGCATTACCACGGTTGCGGTAGAGTAGGGATCAACCACCAGATGACCGAGGGTTGTGTAGAGCGCAGCAAGTTGCGGCTTTCGTAGCCCAGGTGCTTTTGTCGCGGGGTCGTCAAGACTGAAATTGAAGAGATGGTCTTGCCAGCTCTGATACACATCCGAATGCGTTACTACTACGTCGTCCATGGCAATTACCTGAAGACAGAGAGGCTGCTAGGGTAGGGTGGCGATATGGTAGCACGCCTCCAGCAATGGCATGAGTTGCCCATCCTCAGAGGACTGCCAATCACCTTTCGGACCTGGGCCAGCCAGAATTGCCTCAAAGTGGCAGGCCAAGATGGTGTCATCGATATCCAGATCTCGACTTTTGGCATAGATGTAAAAAGTCTGGAATGACATGACCTGTCGTTTAGTCCGATCGTTGCCGCTCAGATGTTCTGTTCGCGTATGCCCGTTTGAAGACTAGGTAAAGCGCGCCAGTACGATTCAGGGTGTAGCTGAGTGGTTAGACTTCGGCGTCAGAACTATCGCGCCGTTGATCACTTCTAAGGTCAGTGCGTCGCCGACGCTCAATCCTAAACTGGCGAGTAGTTCAGGTGGCAAGTCGACGATGATATCGCCACTTCCATCCGCAGGATCTTGGCATTTCACTGTCCAGCGTTGGGCTTCGGTCATGATGTTACTCACATGCGGGGATGATTCATTATGCTCGCAATGTCTTTGCCGGTTGAAGCGTGCTGCTGACTGGTGATGACTTGTCCTGGCCGTTTGCTACCTGTCACAAAGGGCAGCAGTCGATCCATTGCGGCCCTTCGAGCAGTTTATGAAACCAGCGGCGATTCATTATGATGTTACCGTTGCAGCACGCTGGAGCGCTTTCGCAAACATCTGGTGGATCGTTAGCAGCAGCCAAGGAGAAGAGCTGATGAAACGGATTCTCCGCGGCGCCCGGGCGAATCAGCGTGCGAACGATCTGAAGTTGTGTATCTGTCAGGCTGCGGTAACGAGTGCGGTCGGGACGAACATTGATGATATGGCTCTCAAAGCGCCGTTCAATGACGTCGGCAACATCTGCAAATACAACCTCGATGTTAGCCAGCTTGCTTGATTTTTGACGAGCGCGCGGGATGTATCGTGTGACACACCAGGGTACTGGTCACGGGTACGCGGATCGATCTGCGGAAAAGGTTCCGTTCCAGAAGTGCCGATTCGGCCGACCAAGTTGTCGGCTTGTCGGCCGCTTTGGAGCCAGATGGCGTAACCGTCAAGTAACGCCAGAACCGCCTCAAAGTGGCAAGCCAAGATGGCGTCATCAATATTAACTTCTCGACTTTTGGCATAGCTATAGAAAGCCTGGATCGCGCGCAGATGCGCAGCTGTAGTGTTGTAAGCGCGGTACCGTAGCTTGAGTTGAACGTAGATGAACGGGACAAGTATGGGCAACGGCGTCGCATCTCCAGTCTGCACGAGCAGCGGTACACGCTGACCTGAAGAGAAACGGCATTGAATCAGCTTCATCGGCAGCCACCTCATTCAATGACTCGCCATGAACACGAAGTACATGGCCCGTTGAGAGAGTGGACGCCAGAAGCGGGTTTGTCGAATCAGTGTTTTACGAGCCTCATGAACACTCTTAACATAGCACCTTGTTTAACATAATATACATTATGCGAATATTGACATTGCGCCAACAGACCCAGCGCAGGCCAAATTTCAAGCCAGGAAATGGCGATCCTCTCGACCCCCTGAAATCTTCCGATCAATCCATCTCTACCAATCCACACCCACCACATGCGAACCTCTCAACACTCGCCTTGCATGCATAATCACCACCGTTTCATGTCCCAATCCCTTGGAACTAAAAATGATCAGAAAATTTGAACCACGCGACATGGATCGACTGCTGGATATCTGGCTGAGTGCATCCATCAAGGCGCATGATTTTATCGACGCGTCTTTTTGGCAAGCCAATATTGAGTCGATTGGATAGCCAATTGGCTGCTTTGTTTGTTGATCCCGCGCATAGATGTAAAGGCCTTTGGTAAACAGTTACTCGATCATGCCAAGTGTCTTCGCAAGGAGTTGAGCCTTTCTGTTTACAAGGAAAACACGCCCAGTGTCGGCTTCTACACGTCGCAAGGTTTTAAACGGGTCAAAGAGCAAATTGACGAGCAAACAGGCCAGGCCGAATACCTGATGTGCTACCCAGGCTGATCTTTGTGCTAGATTTGGCCCCTTGCTACAAGCCCTCGTACATGGAGAAAGCATTGTGTTTGCAGTAGGAATCTCGATGTTAGCCGTGGGATTAGGCACTGGAAACGCTGGTTTCTGGATACCGGGCTGTGTCTTTATGGCTATAGGGTTTTCTCAAAAATCCAGCAAGAAATGAATAACAGTGCCCTGACCAGTCACACACATATGTTTAGCCGCCGCCTCTAAGCACTCTTTGGGTATAACTCAACTAAACAGTCATTTAGTAGAGTTAAATAACCCCAACTTCTAACCTTTTACTTCGCTTTATAAGCCACCCGCCTTTGTTCGCGTTCTGCGGCAAATTGTTCGCTGATTTTTGCTTCCAGGTCTTTACGCTCAACGTGTATGCCACAGTTTGGGCACACAGTTCCCAAACCAATGTCGTGCCCGCACTCGCGATGGGTAAAACGTACGACAATCTCATCTTCCTCGCCCTTGGACCAGGTTTCTCCCCACGAACGCGGCATCGTGCCTGTTCGTGGGCCCCACAAATAGCAAACAAATCCGCCATTCTCCTTTTGTACCGCCCTCCTTCTCCCCTCGATTATTACGCGTTCCACAACAGTGTTTCTCGCTGATGACGACTGACAATTTGTCGCAGGCGCGATTTTTTTGATATTGTGTCGGCAATTAACCATTTAGTTCATAACCCGTGTGCATCTGTCTGTTCCTGACGATGCGGCATCCGCCTGAGCTTCCTTCCTGGAAATCAGCGCTACCGTTATGGCTGGTTACCCTGAATTCCTTATCACTTTCATGCATCTAATAGGGTCATGCGCCATGAATAAGTCTCAACCTGCGGCCACTGTCAGCCGTTGGCCAATCTGGATCGCCGCCTTGGGCGTGCTGGTCTTCGGCTTGCTGTTTATAGCGGGCGGCGGTTATCTCGCGACGCTCGGCGGCAGTCTGTACTTCGTCCTTGCCGGTATCGGGATGCTCGTTGCTTCGGTACTGATGTTTAAACGCCGTGTGGTCGGTGCCTGGCTGTTTGCAGCGGTGATGGTGGCATCGGTTATCTGGTCGGTCGCAGATGCCGGGCTGGTGTTCTGGCCACTGGTTTCACGGCTGTTTGCCCTGGCCGTATTGAGCCTGGTGGTGGCATTGGCTTACCCGACGCTGCGCAAGGCCAATGGTCTGCAGGGTAACGGTGGTTATGCGCTGAGCGCTGCCCTCGCAGTGGCCATTGTTGTTGGTTTCTGGGGAATGTTTCAGCCCCACGCGTCGGTTGCACCCACAGGTGACGGCCCCGGCCTGACCAAGGTTGATCCGGCCAAAGCGCAGAAAAACTGGGAACACTACGGTAATGACGAAGGTGGCAGCCGCTTTGCCGCACTGGATCAGATCAACCGCAGCAACGTGTCCAAGCTGGTGCCAGCCTGGACTTACCACACCGGCGACATCGCGTTCAGCGATGGCAACGGCGCAGAAGACCAAATGACCCCGCTGCAAGTGGGCGACAAGGTGTTTATCTGCACCCCGCACAACAACATCATCGCGCTGGATGCCGATACCGGCAAAGAGCTGTGGAAGAACGAAATCAACGCCAAGTCGGCGGTCTGGCAGCGTTGCCGTGGCCTGGCTTACTTTGATGCCACCGCTGCCATCGCCGCTCCAACCGATGGCAGCACCCCTGCCGCTACCGTCAATGTGGCGCCGGGTGCAGCTTGCCAGCGCCGTCTGTTGACCAACACCATAGACGCCCGCCTGATTGCTGTTGATGCCGACACCGGCAAGTTCTGCGAAGACTTCGGTACCCACGGCCAGGTTGACCTGAAAGCCGGCTTGGGCGATGTGCCCGACTCTTATTACCAGCTCTCGTCCGCGCCGTTGATGGCCGGTACGACCGTGGTGGTGGGCGGTCGTGTTGCCGACAACGTGCAGACCGACATGCCAGGCGGCGTGATTCGTGGCTTCGACGTGGTCACCGGCGCCATGCGCTGGGCTTTTGACCCGGGCAACCCGCAAGACAAACAGGCTCCGGCTGACGGCAAAACCTATGTTCGCAGCACGCCGAACAGCTGGGCGCCGATGTCTTATGACCCGCTGATGAACACTGTTTTCTTGCCGATGGGCAGTTCGTCCACCGACATTTATGGTGTCGAACGTACCTCGCTGGATCACACCTACGGCGCCTCGATACTGGCACTGAACGCCACCACCGGTGATGAAAAGTGGGTGTATCAAACCGTCCACAATGACTTGTGGGACTTTGACCTGCCGATGCAGCCAAGCCTCATCGATTTCACCAAGGCCGATGGTTCTCAAGTGCCTGCCGTAGTGATCGGCACCAAGGCCGGGCAGATCTATGTGCTCGATCGCCACACTGGTCAGCCGCTGACTGAAGTTAAAGAAGTACCGGTCAAAGCCTCGAACATTCCGAACGAGCCGTACTCGCCAACCCAGCCAAAATCGGTGGGCATGCCGCAGATCGGCGCGCAAACGCTGACTGAGTCGGACATGTGGGGCGCTACGCCGTTTGACCAGATGCTGTGCCGTATCGCCTTCAAGAAAATGCGCTACGACGGCCTGTACACCGCGCCGGGTACTGACGTGTCGTTGAGTTTTCCGGGATCGTTGGGTGGCATGAACTGGGGCAGCCTGTCGACTGACCCGGTGCACGGTTTCATCTTTGTCAACGACATGCGTCTGGGCTTGTGGAGCCAGATGGTGCCGCAGAAAAAAGACGCCAAGGCGTCTTCCGGTGGCGAAGCACTGAACACAGGCATGGGCGCTGTACCGCTTAAAGGTACGCCGTATGCCGTGAACAAAAACCGCTTCCTGTCCGTGGCCGGCATTCCGTGCCAGGCGCCGCCTTTCGGCACGCTGACCGCCATCGACATGAAAACCCGGAAAATTGCCTGGCAAGTACCCGTGGGCACCGTTGAAGACACGGGCCCAATGGGCATCAAAATGAAGTTGCCACTGCCAATTGGCATGCCAACCCTGGGTGGCACCCTCTCCACCCAAGGCGGTCTGGTGTTTATTGCCGGCACCCAGGACTACTACCTGCGCGCCTTCAACTCGGCCAACGGCGAAGAAGCCTGGAAGGCCCGTTTGCCCGTCGGCAGCCAAGGTGGCCCGATGACCTTTGTTTCGCCGAAAACCGGCAAACAATACGTGGTGATCACCGCCGGTGGTGCACGCCAGTCGCCTGATCGTGGTGACTACGTGATTGCTTATGCATTGCCTGACAACCAGTAAGTTGCTGTAAATAAAAAACCCGCCTCAACAGGCGGGTTTTTATTGTCCGGCTCCCAAGGATTTCCCTCGTACATCCATAACTCCGGATATAACTGAAGGCTTACGACGGCTGCGCCACCGGACGCAGCCTCGTAAAACTTGACAGCTGCTACACCCCTTCCTTCGTCAACAACACCCGCGTCACGCGGCGTTCTTCGACTTCAGCCACGGTCAGGCTCCAGCCTTCCCACGTCAGATTGTCGCCAACCACCGGCAACCGATCGAGCAAACTCATGACCATGCCGGCCAGTGTTTGATAATCATCTGTCGGCTTGGCAGTAAAGCCGGTATGCCGAGTGATCTGGCTCAGGTTCAAGGCGCCACTGACCAAATACCCGTCCCCTTGCGCCACGATATTCGGACCTGCAATTTCGCTGGCATCCGGCAGTTCACCGGCAATCGACTCAAGAATGTCGGTCATGGTCAGGATGCCGATAAAGTCACCAAACTCATTGATCACAAACGCAATGTGGGTCGACTCTTTGCGCATCTGCTCCAGGGCGTTGAGGATGGTAAAGCTGTCCAGCAGGTTGATGGCCTTGCGCGCCATCGCCTCAAGGTCGGGTTTGTGACCGGCCAACAGTTCCTTTAACAGCTCTTTTTTGTGCACAAAACCCAAAGGCTCATCGATGCGCCCTTCCCTGATCAATGGCAATCTCGAGTACGAAGAATGCATCAGGGTGGTGCGGATCTGTTCCTCAGAGTCGGTCAGATCAAGATGATCAATCTCGGCACGCGGGGTCATTACCGTGCGAATCGGGCGTTCTGCCAATTGCAGCACACCGCTGATCATGATCCGTTCACGTCGGTGGAAGACCTCTTCAGCCTCCCCGCCTTCGAGCATGTCGGCAATTTCCTCACCCACTTCATCCTCGTTCAGCTTGCGACCGCCCAGCAGGCGCATTACCGCATGGGCCGTGCGCTCACGCATCGGCCGCAGGCCCTGCAAGCTGCGTTTGCGGCGCGAGCGAGCGATCTGGTTAAACAGCTCGATCAGGATCGAGAAACCGATGGCCGCATACAGATAGCCTTTAGGAATGTGGAAGCCCAAGCCTTCCGCCGTCAGGCTGAAACCGATCATCATCAAAAAGCCCAGGCAGAGCATGATCACGGTTGGATGGCTGTTGACGAACTTGGTCAATGGCTTGCTGGCAATGATCATCAGGCCGATGGAAATCACCACGGCAATCATCATGACCGACAAGTGCTCAACCATGCCCACTGCCGTAATCACGGCGTCGAGGGAGAACACTGCGTCCAGCACGACAATTTGCGCAACGATCGGCCAAAACAGGGCGTACACCGCATTCGACTTGCGCTCGGCAACGTGGCCTTCCAGTCGTTCATGCAACTCCATGGTCGCCTTGAACAACAGAAACAGGCCACCAAACAGCATGATCAAATCGCGGCCAGAGAAGGACTTTTCAAACACTTCAAACAGCGGCTCGGTCAGCGTGACCATCCACGAGATGCTGGCCAGCAGGCCCAAACGCATCAACAGGGCCAGCGTCAGGCCGATAACCCGCGCACGGTCGCGCTGCTCAGGTGGCAGCTTGTCCGCCAGAATGGCAATAAACACCAGGTTATCGATGCCGAGCACCAACTCCAGCACGATCAATGTCAACAGGCCAAGCCAGGCCGTGGGATCTGCAATCCATTCCATATCGGTTATTCAGCCTCTCGAAACATCGGGGTCAACGAATGACGCGCACAAGCATGCGAAGCAACGGGCGTATTGCCCGTGCCCAATAAATTTGGGAAGCGCGTGGGAGATTCAAGAGTGGCGGCTAAGCGCAAAACGGCTGCGGGGTGCAAGAAAAAACTGGGAGGCTCCAGGAGGGTGTTCATATAGGCCTTGATGAAATTCGGGAGGCAATCCTACAGCGACTCCCGGTTTTACCCATGCGTATAGTTATTACAAAATCTTACTTCTGGTTGGCCTCTGCTTGTTGCGCGAACCACTGCAAGACCTTTGTACACGCGGGGTGTGCACTGGCCGAGGGCTGCAAACACAGCGAATAATTCCCACCAGTTTTCAGTGGCTGGCCAAACGGAATCACCAACAGCCCGCGCTGAATGGACTCTTCGGCCAACGTCATGTCCGTGACAGCCACGCCCAATCCTCGTGCTGCTGCATCAAGTGCCAACTCGTCCAGGTTGAACGGAATATGTCGGTAAGCCTCGAGGGGTTGCCCCTGATTGGCCGCCAACCAGGCAATCCACGCCTGTTTATCTGCCGAGCGGTGCAGCAGCGCGAAGCGCACCAGGTCATCCATGGACTCCAGTACGCCCAGCCCCGGCGCACAGACCGGTACTAACGCTTCATCAAACAGAGGCAGACAGGTTGGGTCACTGGAGGGCTCGGGCAAATAAAGGATGTAGGCATCGCTGTCGCTGGCAGGCTCGACGATTTCGGTGGCTACGGTCTCAATTGACAGCGAAATATCGGGATAACGCAGGTAAAAGTCGCTGAGTTTTGGTAGCAGCCAACGCACGGCCAACGATACATGCATGCGAATCCTGAATGGGCGCGTTTGTGGTGAGAGCCGGTCTTCAAGGCTGCGCAACTGCTCGAAAATAGCACGCGCTGTGGCCAGCACCTGCTCGCCCTCTGCCGTTAAACGCACGTTGCGGCTGTTTCTCGCAAACAACGCAACCGCGAAATACTCCTCCAATTGCTGGATTTTTCGACTCACAGCGCTTTGGGTCAAACAGAGCTTTTGCGCCGCTTGGGTAAAGCTGCCTGAATCAGCGACTTCTATCAGGGCCTGCATGGCCTGGAGCGAAGGAACGTGGCGAATCGTATCCATGCGTTTTCTGCATTGATCAATGAATTAATAGCGTTGGTTATATCACCGTGATCGTCATAAATTCCAGCGACACGCAGCGCCGACTGATCCCAAGCATGAAATTTAAGAATCAATTAAGCGGCGCAGCCAACGATAGACGAGGTGTTGTTTGATGAATCAATGTGGCTGGATTGCCCTCACCGAACCGTCGCCCGGCCATGCTCCCCTTAGGGGCGCGCAAAAGGCCGACTGGCTGATTATCGGGGCGGGCATCACCGGGCTTAGCGCGGCGCACTCACTGGCCGAACTGCACCCGCAGGCGCGAATCGTGATTGTCGATCGCCAGCGCGCCGCGCAAGGTGCCTCGGCACGCAACTCAGGGTTTGCTGTGGCCCATGAGAACCCTGCTGATAATGAACTGCTTGGACATAACGGCTTTGCCGACTACCAGGCTGACACCTTGATCGGCCTGGCTGCCAGCCAGGAGGTACGCACGCGTATTGCCCGACACCAGATCGATTGCGAATACCGCGACTCAGGTTACTACTTCGCGGTCAGCGACCCGGGCAAGCTGTGCAGGGTCGAAGCCAGGCTGCAAACCCTCAACGCCGTGGGCGCCTCAGCGCAGTTTCTACAAGGCCCGCAACTGGCCAAAACGTTGGGCACTGAGCACTATCAAGCGGCGATCTGGTGCGGTAATGGCAATGCCTTGCTGCAACCGGCCAAGTACGTAAAAGGCTTGCTGGATGCGCTGCCTGAGTCGGTCACCCTGTACGAAAACACTGAAATCAGCGGCCTTGAACGCCTCAGTGACGGTCAGATCCGCGCCAACGGCCCTAGTGGCAATGTGACCGCCCGGCAAGTACTGGTGTGTCTGAATGCCTTTATCCCCCGTGCCGGGATTGAGACCAGCAGCACCTTTGCCATGGAACTCAGCGCGAGCCTGACACGCCCGCTCACCGATCAAGAATTTGCCGCTATTGGCAGCGCAGCCCCTTGGGGTGTGCTCTCCACCAGGCCGCTGGGTGCGACGGTACGGCTGACCCCGGACCGCCGGGTCATGATCCGTAACACGGCGGAATATCGGACTAAAGATTTGACCGAGAGCAACCTCTTGCTGCGGCGCAAGCACCATGCGCTGGGCTTACAACGGCGTTTTCCCGGGTTATCCGAGCAGGATATTCAGTACACCTGGACCGGCCACCTCAGTGCTTCACGCAGTGGCCAACCTTACTTCGCCAAGGTTCAGGAAGGGATTTATGCAGTCGCCGGTTGCAACGGCTCTGGTGTTGCGCGGGGCACGTTGTGGGGCCGCTTGCTGGCAGAACTGGCCAGCGGTGCCAGCTCTGAGCTGTTGCATTCAGTCATGCACCGGGCCCAGCCGGGCTGGCTCCCTCCCCGACCGTTTTTCGACCTTGGCGCGAAGGTGCGCATGCGCCTGGAGGCCGTGCGGGCCCGAACAGAAATCTAAGACGTCACGACCCATAAAAGAACAAAAACCTACGATTCGGTGATCGAACATGCACATCCACGCAGTGTCCCTTGCACTCCTCTGTTCAGTTTCTGCGGCCAGTTACGCAGACGAAAGTGTCAATATTTCCAACTGGAACGGCTATATCGCCGACGACACCTTGACCACCTTCACTCAACAAACCGGGATCAAGCCCACATACGACCTGCACGACAGCAACGAAGTACTGGAATCCAAGTTAATGACCGGGAACACCGGCTATGACGTGGTCAGCCCTTCAAACCACTTTATGTCACGGCTGATAAAGGCCGGAGCCATTCAAAAACTGGATCGCAGCCAGTTGCCCAACTGGAAAAACCTGGACCCGGTGTTGATGAAAAAGCTCGAGGTCAATGACCCGGGCAATCTTTACGGTTTTCCGTACATGTGGGGGACCGCGGGTATTGGTTACAACGTCGACAAGATCAAAGCCATTTTTGGCACCACCGACGTTACTCACTCCTGGAGCATGTTTTTTGATGAGAACAACATCAAAAAGCTTAGCCAGTGCGGGGTCGCGATCATCGATAACCCCACACAGATCCTTCCAATCACCCTTAACTACCTCGGCTTGCCACACCACAGCCACGAACCGGCCGATTACAAGCAAGCCGAGCAGGCCCTGCTAAAAATCCGGCCGTATGTTCAGTACTTTCATGCCTCCAAGTACATCAGCGACTTGGCCAACGGCAACATTTGTGCGGTCATCGGTTTTAACGGCGACGTGGTACAGGCGGCGGCAAGCGCCAAGGAAGCGGGGAACGGCGTCAACATTGCCTACTCAATTCCTGACGAAGGCTCCACGCTGTGGCTAGACATGGTGGTCATGCCCAAGAATGCGCCCCATGCGAGCAATGGCTACGCCTACATGAACTACTTGTTGGCCCCGCAGGTGATCGCCAACATCAGCAACCAGATCCACTACGCCAACCCAAACCTTGCGGCGGACAGCTACCTGGCACCCGACGTGAAACAGGATCCGGCGATTTACCCGCCCAAGGAAGTCGTCGACAAACTGTTCACCGTAGAAGACCTGCCCGCCTCGATAGCCCGCCTCAGCACGCGGCTGTGGACCAAGCTCAAAACCAACACTTAGGCCTTGGGGTGGGCGTGTTTTTTGGCGCCCACCAGCAACCACGCCAACATGCCGAACAGCGGCACAAAGATCACCACGGCCACCCACATGCACCGGCTGTTCACCGGTGCATTGCTTCTCAGCACCCCGCGAATGGTCCATAGCTCCAGTAGTAGCAGAATGACGGCTATCACAGCCCAAAACGTAGGAATTTCCATACATCACCTCGCTAGTTGTAAAACTTTAGGCGGGCTGTAGGCGTGAGGGTTCATTAATTTTTCAAAATGCTTCGGCGGCTGGTGCGCATTACAGCGAAAAACGATCAGTGGCATTGCGTCGCTCGTTGTCATCGCGCATGTCATAGCTGACGGTAGTGGCAATGTTGGCGTGGTGGGCGAGTTTCTGAGCGATCGAGACGTCATATTCCTCAATCACCCGCGTAATGAACGAACGCCGAAAGTCATGGGGCATGATGTCCACGCCCACTTGTTTACCGCGCTGTTTGGCGATGTAGTAAATCGCATGTTTGGTGATGCGTTCACGGGTGATGTGGTTGCCACGGCGAATCCGGTTGAACAAAAACGTGTCGTCGCTGACGCCTTCCGGCAGTTGCTCGCGGCGAAAATTGAGCCAGACCTGGAGCTTTTCGAAGGCCCAGGCCGGGGCGAACTTGATCAGCTCTTTGTTGCCTTTGCCCAAGACCTGCAAGCTGCGCTCGGCCATGTTGACCTGACGCAAATCCATGTTCACAGACTCGGATTTACGCATGCCCGAGCCATACAAAATCGCAATGATTGCTGCATCCCTCAGCCCCTGTGGGCGCGGGTCCGCAGCGCAGACATCCATCAGCTCGCGGATCAACGTGCGGCGCAGGTTACGGCCCTTGGTCAGGCGCGAACCACCGCCCGCCTTCACTGCGCGAATTTTGAGGAGTTGATCCTGAGTGATCAGGCTCTGCTGCCAGGCCTGATTCATCACGCCGCGAATCGCATTCACATACAAAGACGACGTATTGGGCGCATAACCATCGGTACGTAGCGCGGCCACCAGGGCCGTGATATGCCCCGGCTGCAGTTGATGCCAGGGGAATTCCTCAATCGCGACATCATCGACACCCAAACGATCAGCCGCGTCCTGCAGCACATAGCGCATGGTCTGGCGGCTGGACGCTGCCAACTGTTGCAGGTAAAGCGTTACAGGCGCTTGAAGAAGCTGTAATGCTGCGGGGTCTTTAATCGACACAACCACTCTCGGTACGGATTGAAACACGCCGTAATATAACCCAAACCTATAGATCCGACGCGCACTTATAGCCGCAGATTGACTCGCTGAAGGCGATGGTCTGCGATCTTTAATCATCAAGATCTAAAGATCGCGAGGCGAGCTCACTCCTACACGGTATAGGTGATGTGTTATTAATTTGTAACTGTCATATAAGTGCCTTATTGAAACTTGACGTTCATTGCACTTTTTCAAGTTGCTGAACACTCCCTGTACCGCCCGCACTTGCTGGTGTTTAACGTTGACTTGATATACCCGTCTCAGTAGATTGCATGGGCCGACTCAGTCGGCACTTTACTCACTCACAAAAGAAGCTAATGGACACAGTATCTAGTCGCTGCCCGGCCTGCGTGAAAACGCCTGACCGGGCACCCAATCCAGACATTGACGGGACTCGCCTGCTGGGCGAGGTCAACTGCGCTAGAGCTTGACGCTCCAACGTAACGACCTCCCCGGCAGCCGTCCGGTTACGAGGTGTGTTATGACCTTTAAAGCCTTTGTTCTACCTGGCGTTCGCGCCTTTACCTCAAGCATGCGGGTTAAATTGGCCCGTGAGCCAGGCACTGCGCGCTCCGCTCGCACGCCCTTCTCATCCCCCGTTTTCGGCGCAAAACCTGCGCACCATCAGGTGCATTGGCGCGTCAGCCCTGCCACAGGTCAACTGGAGCAGCGCTGGAGCATAGCCGACCTTCAGGAGCCTCAGAGTCGCGCCTGGCGCTGAACACTGACAGGTTTTAAACCACTGTTGAATAACTGGAGTTCCCTATGGAAGAAGCCAGTAGCCACCCGCTGCGCAACTAGTAAGTTAATTGTTGTAGCGGGACTTTAAAGCGCACTTAAACACTTATTAAAACCGATCGCGATATCTGCGACCCGGCATACTTTGGCTCGTCGTTAATACGGTAAGCCAAGGTATGTTTTGTCGAGCGTTGGCGACAGGAGTATGACCATGAGCGCGGTAAAAAACAGCAACGTTCGAGACAAGAACAACGCAGGCGAAAACAGCAAATTGTCGATGCGCGCTGCACGGGAAGCGCAAAACGGCCTGGCCGCCACCCTGGCCAATGTCCGGGCCACCACGGATGGGCTGACCCTGCTGGATGCAACTGATCGCCTGGAAAATGAAGGCTACAACGAAGTAGCTCACGACAAGCCGCCTCACGCGGTCGTGCAGTTCATGATGGCGCTGCACAACCCTTTCATTTATGTACTGCTGACCTTGGGGGTTATCAGCTTCTTCACCGATTACTGGCTGCCTTTGCGTGACGGTGAAGAAACCGACCTGACCAAAGTCATCATCATTGCCTTGATGGTGGGCCTGAGCAGTTTTCTGCGCTTCTGGCAGGAGCACCGCTCGGCCAAATCCGCCGAAGCCCTCAAAGCTATGGTGCGCACCACTGCGACAGTACTGCGTCGTGAGCGCGTTGGCGCCCCCGCCAAAGTGCTGGAAATCCCCATGCGTGAACTGGTGGCCGGCGACATCGTGCAACTGTCCGCAGGCGACATGATCCCCGCTGACATACGCCTGATCGAATCCCGCGACCTGTTTATCAGTCAGGCGGTGCTGACTGGTGAAGCCTTGCCCGTAGAGAAATACGACACCCTGGGCAATGTCGCGCAAAAGTCGGCCTCCAACGCAGCGGCAGATCAAAGCAACCTGCTGGACCTGCCCAACATCTGCTTTATGGGCACCAACGTGGTCAGCGGTACGGCACGTGCCGTGGTGGTCGCGACCGGCCCACGGACTTACTTTGGTTCTCTGGCCAAGGCGATTGTCGGCTCCCGTTCGCAAACCGCATTCGATCGCGGGGTTAACAGCGTCAGTTGGTTGTTGATCCGCTTCATGCTGGTGATGGTGCCGGTAGTGTTCTTCCTCAATGGCTTCTCCAAGGGCGATTGGGGCGATGCTTTCCTGTTTGCCCTGGCGGTGGCGGTCGGTCTGACCCCAGAAATGCTGCCGATGATCGTCAGTGCCAACCTGGCTAAAGGCGCCACCGCCATGGCCAAGCGCAAAGTCGTGGTTAAACGCCTCAATGCCATCCAGAACCTCGGTTCGATGGACGTGCTGTGTACCGACAAAACCGGCACCCTGACCCAAGACCACATCATTCTGGAGCACCATGTCGGCCCTGACGGCCAACGCGATGAATCGGTACTGGCGCTGGCCTGGCTCAACAGCCATCACCAAAGCGGTATCCGCAACCTGATGGATCAGGCGGTGGTGCAGTTTTCCGAGCGCGATCCAAAGTTCAAGCTGCCTTTCGCCTACAGCAAGGTCGATGAACTGCCGTTTGACTTCGAGCGTCGTCGCCTGTCGATTGTGGTCAAGGACAACCGTGGCGATCACCTGCTGGTGTGCAAAGGCGCTGTCGAGGAGATGCTCGGCATTTCGACCCATGTGATGGAAAACGGTGTCCGGGTAGCACTCGATCCCGTGCGCCGCGCTGAACTGCTGGCACGGGCCACTGAATACAACGAGGACGGCTTCCGGGTACTGGTGGTGGCCACCCGCGACATCCCCAAGGCTAACGCGCAGAAGCAGTACACCACCAAAGATGAGCGCGACCTGGTGATTCGCGGCTTCCTGACTTTTCTTGATCCGCCAAAAGAAACCGCAGGCCCGGCCATCCGCGCCCTGCAAGACATTGGCGTAGCGGTGAAGGTACTGACCGGCGATAACGCGGTTGTCACCAGCAAAATCTGCCGTCAGGTTGGCCTTGAGCCCGGAACCCCGCTATTGGGGCCGGAAATCGAAGCCATGAACGATGCCACCCTCAAGCACGAAGTCGAGCAACGCACGGTCTTTGCCAAGCTCACACCGTTGCAGAAATCCCGGGTGCTCAAGGCGTTGCAGGCCAATGGTCACACCGTAGGCTTCCTCGGTGACGGCATCAACGATGCCCCGGCGTTGCGTGATGCGGATGTGGGTATTTCCGTGGACAGCGGCACCGACATTGCCAAGGAATCGGCCGACATCATCCTCCTGGAAAAGAGCCTGATGGTGCTCGAAGAAGGCGTGCTCAAAGGTCGAGAAACCTTCGGCAACATCATGAAGTACCTGAACATGACCGCCAGCTCCAACTTCGGCAACGTGTTCTCGGTACTGGTGGCCAGCGCCTTTATCCCGTTCCTGCCCATGCTGTCGATTCACCTGCTGCTGCAAAACCTGATGTACGACATCTCCCAACTGGCACTGCCATGGGACCGGATGGACAAGGAATACCTGCAAAAGCCGCGTAAATGGGATGCCAAAAACATTGGCCGCTTCATGATCTGGATCGGGCCAACCTCGTCGATCTTCGACATCACCACCTTTGCCCTGATGTGGTATGTGTTCAAGGCCAACAATGTCGACGTGCAGACCTTGTTCCAGTCCGGCTGGTTCATCGAGGGGCTGCTCTCGCAAACCCTGGTGGTGCATATGTTGCGCACCCGCAAGATCCCGTTCTTCCAGAGCAACGCCGCATGGCCGGTGATGATGATGACCGTCATTGTCATTGCACTGGGTATCTACGTACCGTTCTCGCCGCTGGGCACCCTGGTGGGCCTGGAGCCGCTGCCATTGGCGTACTTCCCATGGCTGGTCGCGACGCTGGTCAGCTATTGCTGCGTGGCACAACTGATGAAGACTATTTACATCCGCCGTTTCAAACAGTGGTACTGACGTAAAAAGCCGGGCTGACGCGGTTTCGCGTCAGCCCGGCCGCGCGTGTGTGTGTAGATGGCGTAAACCTGAATATTTGTTTTGTGGAGATTCCTCATGTCAGGAACCACTCTCTTGCTCAACCTGGCCGGTGCGATTGCACTGCTGCTGTGGGGCACTCATATGATTTCTACCGCGCTGCTGCGCGGTTTCGGCACCCAACTGCGCAACTGGATGGGGCGCAATCTGAATAACCGCTGGATGGCACTGCTGTCCGGCATTGGCATTACCGGCGTGCTGCAAAGCAGCACCGCCGTGAGCATGATGGCCACCTCTTTTACCGCCGCCGGCACCTTGAGCCTGGCGCCAGCATTGGCCGTGATGCTCGGGGCCAACATCGGCTCAACCCTGGTGGTGCAACTGCTGAGCTTCGACACGTCGCTGGCTACACCGATCATGCTGCTGGCCGGTTTTATCGTGTATCGCCTGCGTGACGACTCACGCTACGAAAGCATCGGCTGTGCGCTGATCGGGTTGGGGCTGATGCTACTGGCCTTGGGTTTGCTCAGTGCAACCCTGAGCCACATGGAGGCCACCTCGGTATTTCGCGCGGTCATGCAAAGCCTGGATGGCGACTTGATCATTGCCGTCGTGGCCGCGGTGTTACTGACCTGGCTGTGCCATTCAAGCGTGGCCGTGGTGCTGTTGATCGCTTCCCTGGCCGGTGCCGGAATGATGGCCCCGGTCACCGCCATGGCCTTGGTGCTGGGTGCCAACGTCGGCGGCGCGTTGCCCTCGGTACTCAGTGCCGGCTCAACCGTGGCACGTCGTCTGCCCGTGGGGAACTTGCTGATTCGTCTGCTGGGCACCGTGCTGTTGTTGCCGTGGCTGCCATTGCTGGCCGACCAACTGGCCCACACCAACCTCGGCCCTGCGCACTTGGTGGTGTACCTGCATACGGCGTTCAACCTGGCGTTGGCGGTGCTGTGTATTGGCCTGATTGAGCCAATGGCCAACGGCCTGAGTCGCCTGTTCCCGCAACAAGAGCGCCCGGCAGATCCGGGCATGCCGCAATACCTGGACGAAGCCGGGCTGGAAGTGGCCAATATCGGGCTTTCCAATGCCGTGCGTGAAGCGTTACGACTGGCGGACATGGCGTCGCTGATGCTCAATCAGGTGCTGCAACTGTTCGAAAAGCCCGATCAAGCGGCTTTCGACAAAGTGCGCCAGCTTGACCATTCCGTGGATATGTTAAGCGCGGCGATTCGAGCCTATCTGGCAGACATAGGCCAGGAAGGCTTGAGTGACGATGACGCCGATCGTGCCCAGGAAATCCTGATGTTCGTGATCAACCTGGAGCATGCGGGGGACATCCTCAGCAACCTGGCGCAACTGGCGATTCGCCGGGCTCGCCGTGGCGAACATTTCTCGACCTTTGAGATGCAGCACATCCAGGGCCTGCACTTGGCCTTGCTGGACAGCCTAAACCTGGCGATCACCGCTTTCTTGCGCGAAGACATAGCGGCGGCAAACAGGCTGGTGAGCCACAAAGAAATCGTGCGCCAGCTCGAAGCCCGCGCCAGCCGCGAGCACTTTCGCAAACTGCAAAACGACAAAACCGCCTGGGCCGAATCAGGCGATATCTTCCAGCGTGTACTGCGCGACTACCGCCGCGTGCACCACCACATCGCCGCGCTGGGCTATCCAGTACTCGAACGCAACACCCCGGACACCGCAAATCTGTAGGAGCGAGCTCGCCTCGCGATCTTTTGATCTTCTGAAAGATCGCAAGGCAAGCTTTACAGCGTTGCCCGCAATTTAAGCGGATCCACCAGCCCCGCCGCTATCACCATGCCCACCAGATCCGGCAAGTGCTCAGCCTGCATGCGCTTCATCACGCGGGCACGATACAGGTCGATGGTTTTTGCACTCACCGCCAATTGCTCAGCAATTTCACGGGTGGTGTAGCCCTTGACCAGCGGCAACAACACATCGCGCTCACGGGGTGTCAGGCTGTGCAGGCGAGCTTCAAGCTCCGTCAGTTCCTGGCCGGCGCTTTGCCGCGCATTACCGCCGCTCAAGGCCTGTTGCACACTGTCGAGCAGCAACTGCTGGTTGTAGGGTTTCTCGATAAAGTCATGGGCGCCCGCCTTGAACGCACGAACCACAATAGGCACATCGGCATGGCCACTGACAAAAATCACCGGCAGGGTTAACCCGCGTTCCTGTAACGCTTGCTGCACATTCAGACCACCCATGGCGGGCATGCGGATATCCAGGATCACACACGTGCTAAGGGCCGGATCCACGGCGTGCAAAAAAGCCTGACCACTGGTGAAGGGCACTGCATTCAGGCCGACCGACTCCAATAACCAGACGGTTGAATCGAGCATGCCCTGATCGTCATCGACGACGTAGACCACGTGGTGCTGCGGGGTTGTCATGGCTTAATTGCTCTCTTTTTGTTGTGGGGTGACGGTCATCAGTGGCAGGCGGCAGCACATGCGCAGCCCGTGGGGTTGCGGCTCGGCATCAAGCTCACCGCCCAAGCCCTCGATGATACTGCGGCTCATCGACAAACCCAGCCCCAGCCCTTCGGCCTTGCTGGTGTAAAACGGGGTGAACAGTTGCTCAAATTGTTCGGCTGTGACGCCTGGGCCCTGATCCTCGACGCTAATGCTTAACTCGCCAGCACGTGCGGCCTGCACATTTATACGGATACGCGAAGGCCGCCCCGGCTGCTGCTCGCAATTGGCGTCAATGGCATTGCGCAACAGGTTAAGCAACACCTGCTCCAGCAACACCCGGTCGGCATACACCAACGGCAGAAGGGCCGGCAACTCTTGCTCAATCATCACCTGTCGCTCACGGGCTTCCCACGCGCATAGATTGACTGCTTGGCGCACCACTTCACTGACGTCCAGCGCTTGTAACGTGCGCCGCCCCTTGCGTAAAAAACCGCGCAAACGCTTGATCACTTGCGAGGCATGGCCGGCATGCAGGGTAATTCGTTCCAACCCTTGAGCGACACGGGTTGCAGCCTCGGGGCTGGTGGCCAGGTTTTGCAGATAACGCTGGCTGGCATTCGCATAATTCATCACCGCGGCCAGCGGCTGATTGATTTCGTGGGCAATACCGGACGCCAGCTCCCCCAGGGTCACCAGCCGGGCGGTATGGGCCAGTTCGTCCTGATGATGACGCTGCTGGGCTTCACGCAGTTCGCGCTCGCGCATGTCACGGGCCACCAGTGAGAAAAACCGTTCACCCGAGGTGGCGCGATGGGCCAGCAGCAATAAAGACACCGGCACCGAGGGGTCACCATTCAACGGCTGCAAGCGGGCTTCACTGCTCCACAAGCCGTGTTCTTCAGCACTGCGCCAGCCCACAGACTGCAGTTGCGCCAGATCGCCAGCGCTTAAAAAATCCGCCAGCGAAATAACACTTTTCCCACACGATAAACCGAGAATTCGCTTGGCCGCCGGGTTGAGATAAGACACCCCACCCGCCGGATCAATAAACAACACCGGGTCAGGATTAACCTCGACCACTTCTGCCAGGCGCCGCTTGTTTTCTTCCGCCTGAATGCGCGCGGTGATGTCTCGCGACACGCTGACCACCTCAACCACCGCGCCGGTATAGGTTTCGCGAATTGCCCGGCTGGCGGTTTCAAACCACAGGTAATGCCCGGCTTGATGGCGAATCCGGTAGGTCATGGTGTGATACCCATCGAGCTCAAGTGCATCACGGGCCTGGCGCAACACCTGGGCCAGATCATGGGGGTGAAACAAACGCTGTGCCCGGCTGCCGCGCAGTTGCTCGGGCCAATAGCCAAGCAACGTCCAGGACGCTGGCGAGGCATCGAGAAAACGCCCGTCCGGGGTATGCCGTGAGATAAGGTCGGTGGTGTTCTCGGTAATCAGCCGGTACAGGCGCCGGGCCTTGGCGGCTTCACGCCCGGCCAGCAGTTCGGCACTCGCCTCCCGTCCACGGGCCACGACACATTGGCTTTCAGGTACCGGTATCAGTGTCCACAGCCACAGGTGTTCGGCAAACTCCGCCTGCACCTGCTCAATCGCCCGTCCTTGTTGCAAACAGGCGCGTACCAGCTCATCGATATTGCCCGGCAGCCACTTGCGCACCTCGGCCAGTGGCGTGCTAGCCAGCAGCCGTGACAGTGCCGGGTTTACCGTCAACGGCGTGCCAGCGGCGTCAAGGATCACTGAGGGTTGCGGGTCATGGGTGAGCAGTGAAACAGGCATGGGGCATCCGCGGGTTAAGTCACGATTCAATATAGAACAAATACTATATTGCTTAGGTATTACTTCCATATCAAATACAAACTGAGCTATAACTCAGACCGGACATAAAACTGCCCCCCTCGACAGCATAAGAGCGGGCAGCCATTAGAGCTAACAATCAGCCACCGGAATGACCATCATGTCGATTTTTGAGCAGGGCCTTGAGCCTACTGCCGTCAACCATATTGCCCTGTCGCCTCTGAGTTTTATCGAACGCACCGCCAGCGTCTACCCCGACTACCCCGCCGTTATCCACGGTTCTATTCGCCGCACTTGGGCGCAAACCTACAGCCGTTGCCGTCGTTTGGCCTGCGCGCTGGCCGGGCGCGGGATTGGCAAGAACGATACCGTCGCCGTAATGTTGCCCAATATCCCGACCATGCTCGAAGTGCATTTTGCCGTGCCCATGGTCGGCGCCGTATTGAATGCCCTGAATGTGCGCCTCGACGCCGAGGCCATCGCCTTCATGCTGGCTCATGGCGAGGCCAAGGTACTGATTGCCGACCGCGAATTCCATGAAGTGATCCACGCAGCAGTGGCCATGCTTGATCATCCGCCATTGATCATCGACGTGGATGACCCCGAGTACGGTGAAGGCCAGCCGGTCAGCGCGCTGGATTACGAAGCGGTACTTGCCGAAGGCGATCCTGACTACGACTGGCAATGGCCCGCAGATGAATGGCAAGCCATTGCGCTCAACTACACCTCGGGCACCACCGGCAACCCCAAGGGTGTGGTCTATCACCATCGGGGCGCTTACCTCAACTCCCTGGGCAACCAGATGGTCTGGGCCATTGGCAATCACCCGGTGTACCTGTGGACCCTGCCGATGTTCCACTGCAACGGCTGGTGCTACCCCTGGATCATCACCGCACTGGCCGGGGTGCATGTGTTCCTGCGCCGGGTCGACCCGCAAAAAATCCTGACTCTGATTCGTGAACACCAGGTTACCCACCTGTGCGGCGCCCCCATTGTGCTCAATGCACTGGTGAACATGCCGGAATCGGCCAAGGCAGCTATTGATCACCCGGTAAACGCCATGGTCGCAGGCGCGGCGCCCCCGGCCAAAGTGATTGGGGCCGTGGAAGAAATGGGCATCAAAGTCACTCACGTTTACGGACTGACCGAGGTCTATGGCCCGGTGACCATCTGTGCCTGGCATGACAAATGGGACGAGCACACCCTGGCCGAACGCGCCCAGATCAAATCTCGCCAGGGCGTGCGCTACCCCACGCTGGAAGGCGTGATGGTGGCCGACCCGAAAACCCTGAAGCCGACCCCGCGTGACGGTGAAACCATGGGCGAGATATTCATGCGCGGCAACACGGTGATGAAGGGTTACCTGAAAAACCCCAGCGCCAGCGCAGAAGCCTTTGAAGGCGGCTGGTTCCACACCGGCGACCTGGCCGTGTGCCACCCGGACGGTTATGTGGAAATCCGCGACCGCCTTAAAGACATCATCATTTCCGGTGGCGAGAACATCTCTACCATTGAAGTTGAAGGGGTCTTGTATCGCCATCCCGGGGTCATGGAAGCGGCCGTGGTGGCGCGCCCCGATGAGAAATGGGGCGAAACCCCTTGCGCATTCATCACCCTGAAGGCCGACCACCAGCAGGTGCGCGAAGCCGACATCATCAGCTTTTGCCGCGAGCATCTGGCCGGGTTCAAAGTACCGCGCACCGTGGTCTTTACCCTTCTGCCCAAGACTTCTACAGGCAAAGTCCAAAAATACGTACTGCGCGACATGGCCAAAGCCTTGTAACCCTCCTTTTGAAATGTTTGACGAGGTTTTGTAATGCCTGAATTCAATGCCCCGCTGCGTGACATGCGTTTTGTGCTGCACGAAGTTTTTGACGCGCCAGCGCTATGGGCGCGCCTGCCCACCTTGGCCGAGCACGTTGATGCCGACACCGCTGACGCAATTTTGCAAGAAGCGGCCAAAGTCACCAGCCAATTGATCGCCCCGCTCAACCGCAGTGGCGACGAAGAAGGCGCGCAATGGCACGCAGGCAAGGTCAGCACGCCGCAAGGGTTCAAGGCGGCCTATGACACGTATATAGAAGGTGGCTGGGTCGGCTTGTCAGGTAACCCGGACTTTGGCGGGCTGGGCATGCCCAAGATGCTTGCTGTGCAATTTGAAGAAATGCTCTACGCCGCCAACTCCAGTTTTGCCCTGTACTCGGCGCTGACATCCGGCGCCTGCCTGGCCATTGACGCTCACGCCAGCACGATGCTTAAAGAAACGTACCTGCCGCCGATGTATGAAGGTCGCTGGGCAGGCTCGATGTGCCTCACCGAAGCCCATTCCGGCACCGATCTGGGGCTTATCCGCACCCGTGCTGAACCCAGGGCTGACGGCAGTTTCAGCCTCAGCGGCAGCAAGATTTTCATCACGGGTGGCGATCAGGACCTGACCGAGAACATTGTCCATCTGGTCCTCGCCAAACTGCCGGACGCGCCGGACGGACCGCGTGGCATTTCGCTGTTCCTGGTGCCCAAGGTGCTGGTCAATGCCGACGGCACGCTGGCTCACGCCAATGCCGTGAGCTGCGGTTCTATCGAACACAAAATGGGCATCAAGGCGTCCGCAACCTGCGTGATCAACTTTGACGGCGCCCAAGGCTGGTTGATCGGCGAAGCCAACAAGGGCCTGGCGGCCATGTTCACGATGATGAACTACGAGCGCCTGTCCATCGGTATTCAAGGTATCGGTTGTGCCGAAACGTCATACCAAAATGCCCGTACCTACGCCCGCGAACGCCTGCAAAGCCGGGCGCCGACCGGTGCAGTAGCGCCCGAGAAAATGGCCGACCCGATCATCGTTCACCCCGATGTGCGGCGCATGCTGCTGAGCATGAAAGCCATGACCGAAGGCGGCCGTGCGTTTGCCAGCTATGTGGGCCAGCAACTGGACCTGAGCAAGTACTCAACCGATGCGCAAGAGCAGCAGGACGCCGCAGCGCTGGTGGCTTTACTGACGCCGGTGGCCAAGGCCTTTTTCACTGACACCGGGCTCGACAGTTGCGTACTGGGCCAGCAAGTGTTCGGGGGCCACGGTTACATTCGTGAATGGGGGCAAGAGCAATTGGTGCGCGATGTCCGCATCGCGCAAATTTACGAAGGCACCAATGGTATTCAGGCGCTGGACTTGCTGGGCCGTAAGGTGATTGCCAATGGCGGCGTAGCGCTGCGTTTGTTCACCGCGCAGATCCGCGAGTTTGCCGCGCAACCGGGCAAGCCTTACCAGCACGAACTGTTACAAGCGGTGCAACGGCTCGAAGACTTGAGCGACTGGCTGCAAGCGCAGGCCAAGCTCAACCCCAATGAAATCGGCGCGGCCTCGGTGGAGTACCTGCAGGTCTTTGGCTATGTGGCATACGCCTGGTTGTGGGCGCGCATGGCGGATGTTGCCCAAGGTTCCCTTGAAGCAGATCCGGCGTTCTATGCGGCGAAACTGGCCACGGCGAGGTTCTATTTCAAGCGGCTTTTGCCACGCATCGACAGTCTGGAACAGTCGATACGCGCGGGCAGCGAATCACTGTTTGAACTGGACGCTGCGAGCTTTTAAGCGGCCCACTAAAAACGGCGGCCCTTTCGAGGCCGCCGTTTACGGGTTAGAGACTCAATTCATCCAGCTCCAGCACCTCACGATGCTCCAGCCTGTCCGCAACGAACTTGGCCATCGCTACATAGTGCGGCGTTGTTTTGTGGTGTTCGATGGCCGCCAGATCTTTCCAACCTTCGATAAACACAAAGCGCTGCGGATCGGTACGGTCAATATGCAGATCGTAAAACGTGCAGCCCTCTTCTTTGCGTGAGCCTTCCACACACGCCAGCAGCGCTTGTTTGACGGTCGTTTCTTGACCGGCCTTGGCGCGCAATACAGCAACGATTTTGATGATGTTGGACATTTCGGCTTCCTGGGAGTGGTGTTCTTGAACACGCCAACCCTACTACGGCACAGAGACAGAAACATCTGCAGCGTGCAAAAAATTGGCCGCCAAGAACACCTTCAAAGGATTAGCGGGCCGCCTGGCTGGCCAGACGGCTTACGATGTCATCCTTGATTTTCAGCCGCTTCTCCTTGAGCGCCAGCAACACTTCATCAGTCACACCCAGCGCACTGGGCGCTTCGGCCTCTACCACCTGCTTGTCAGCCACTGTGTATTTCTCAATTAACGCAGCCAAGTGCGGGTCTTGACCTTTAAGCGTGTCGAGAGCCTCTTTGGAGAAGCCCAAATCCAATGGCAAATCATGTTTGACTGGCATAGATGCACCTCATTGAACGTTTCGGTGACGGTTTCAGACTCTGAGGATGAGCCTGCGCAAAAGGTTCCATCCGTGATGAACCCACTACAGCAATAGCACGCATCCGAACAGTGAGAAAGTCGCGCTTGTCTTTCTGTCAGCTAGCATTGCTTGAGATCAACACGCGGAATGACGAGTTATAGTCGTCAATTAAATGGCGGTATTTTTTACACAGCTATTTTTTTGACATTTTCCGTTTTAAACATGGACTAACCTCACAAAAATGTAAGAAAATTCCTACAGCAACGAAATAATCGACCACTATTTGAGTGCCAAGTGCGTTGACAAGGAAGGTTAAGATTTTGGCTCTCCGGGCCTCTACATCGCGACATGGATCAAGTCGGCGAACGACCAATCACTTCATGATTGACGCCATTGAACAATACTCAGGCTTGAAGGCGGATGACCGACCTGCAAGCACCGAATGAATGGCGCAATACATAACAAACCCGCCATTCGCTCGTGAACCTCCTGGAAGAGAACGTAGCGTTTGCCTTATATCAATCTCGGCATCCATGGATTACTGGACCAACACATTGCTTTACGCGCTGGCGGCTTGTACTGGATTACGGCCAACCAGCCTGATGATGCAAGACTGCTGGCCCGTCAGTTTCTGGAAAGCCTGCCCTCCAGTACCCCCGCCGCACTGATTGTGTGTGCAGACCCCGTTCAGACCGTCATTGACGAGATCGCCCCTGATCGCGGTCCGGACAAACTCAAACTGTTTGAAATCGCGCAAAAAGTGATCGCGCCGGGGCTGGCCACATTGACCCGCGATCTGGTTCGCGCGCGGATCGTCCCCCATAGCCAGATTGTGTTGCTGGTGCCGGCCAACAGCTGGCCCGAGGCCACGGTGGCAAAACGCCTGCAGCATTGGTGCGAACACTTGCGCCCGTGGCTACGGGACAGAAACGCCACCCTGTTGGTAATCGCCCACGGCGAAGCGTCGCCGCTGCATGCCCAGTTGCTGGCGCTCAATGAGCAACTCTCCGGGTTGAGTCGGCTGTATCGACATAACGGCGAAACGCGCTATCACGTGCACTTTTGGTACAACGACATTGGGGTGAGCGCCGGGCTGGAGTTCAAACTCTCGACCCGCAACAAAACCCTGGCCTTGATTCCGGAACCCGTTGCCGACATCGCACCGCGCGTCGCTGACGACCAGCATGTCTACCTCGCTGAACGCACGGTGCTTGAAGGCAGCCCGCCGCTGTCCAATCACTGGTACCTGTTCAATGACCGCCAGACATTACTTCAGCAAGCCGCTTCTGCCACCGCAGCCACGGTGATCGTCGGTATCGACAGCAGCCATCAACTGCTGGAGCTGGCGCAGCAACTGCACGACCTGCGCGAACAGTGCGGCCCGGCTTTAAAGATTGTTGTGCGTGAACTGGAACCTGCCGTGCGCTATCGCGACGAGCGTTTGCTATTGGCGTGCGGGGTCAACCTGATCATTCCTGATGGCACCTTGCTGTCGCGCTTTTTGAGCCTGATCGAAAGTATTCAGGGCCAACGCTGGCAGCACACCCAGGGCACCGACTTTGCCACATTGCTTGAGCGCCAGCGGCCACCGGCCATTCGCGGCCTGGTAAGTCCCCGTGAGTTCATCACCCAGGTGCAACACCTGTATCAAAACAGCTCCGGTGAAGTGCCCCATCAACTGCTCAAGTTCCAACCCGTTGCCGGGCTCAAACAAGAGCTGTTCCTGAACCAAATGTGTTTACGCCGACTGGGCGATTTCGCCTGCTTGCTCAACGGCGACCTGTACCTGTTTCTGTTTGCCTGCCGTGCAGACGCGTTGGAGCCAGCGCTGGCCAACATCTGCCGCCTGCCCTGGCGCGACCTGTTTTTGACCCGTCAGGCGCTGAGCAGCCCGACGGATCTGGATCAAGATGCCTTTATGGAAGATGACTCTGTGCCCCCTCATCTGAATATTCCCGTTGAGCCGCTGATCATGGCCCAACCGGCTCCCGGAAGCCGTGCCGCGATTAAACCGCAGCGCATCACTTTGACTGTCAGCGAGCCACAGCCATGACCTTTATGGAACTTGTGCAGGTCATTGCCCTGACCTGCGGGGTAACCGTACTCCTGACTTTGTTCTCACAGCGTATTCGCCAGTACCTCAAAGCGCATTTTGAGCAGTACTTGCCGCCGCGTTACCTGAAATCCTGCGGTGTCAGACGTCGTGCACCCGCCAGCCCTTCGATGAGAGCGCCGGATGAATCTGTCTAAACCTGCGGCTGTTCCGCAAAAACTAACCACGGTGTGGCGCGGACTGGGTGCCTGGAACCTGTATTTCCTTGGCAAGTTCCTGTTGACCTGGACCGGGCACCTGAACTTCCAGATTGTGCCCAACCTGATTTTTGCCTTGGCACTGCTCATACCGATTGCCCACCCAATGCTGCGCCGTGCCCGCACGTTGCTGGCGATTCCCGTCGCCGTCGCATTGCTGTACCAGGACACCTGGTTCCCGCCCTTCAGCCGTTTACTGGCGCAGCCCGGTGTCCTGAACTTTTCGGCGGATTACATCATTGAGTTGCTGGGGCGCTTTATTGACTGGCAAGTGTGCGCCTTGCTCTTGGTGCTGATCATTGGCTACCTGTTTATCAGCCCCTGGTTACGCCTCACCACCCTCACTCTGCTGGGCTTTGTGTGGTTGAGCCTGGGTAGCTTGCAAGCGTTGCTGCCAGCGCCAGTGAGCCTGCCAATGGCCAACAACACCAGCGGTGCTGCGACACCGGCCAGCAGCAGCGGCGGTGAGCCGGACGATGCGACGCTTAACGCCTACCTCGATACGTTCTACAAGAACGAAGCGCAGCGTAAGGTTGAGTTCAAAGAGCCCGCAGTCAAACCGCCGCCCTTTGACCTGCTGGTCATCAACATCTGCTCGTTGGCCTGGGATGACCTTGATGCCGTGGGGCTGCGCAACAACTCGTTGTTCAGCCAAATGGACGTGATCTTCGACAACTTCAACTCGGCGACAGCCTATAGCGGCCCTGCCGCCATTCGGCTGCTGCGCGCCAGTTGCGGGCAGACCTCGCACGCTCAGTTGTATAAACAGCCGCCCGATCAATGCCTGCTGTTCGACGATTTGCGCAAGCTGGGCTTTACCGATGAGTTGATGCTCAACCACACCGGCGAGTTCGATGGCTTCTTGCAAGAGGTTCGCGATCAGGGCCAATTGCCCCCACCTGCCCTGGGCGTCATCCCGGCCGGTTTGCAGCGTACCTATGTCGGCTTTGACGGTTCGCCGATCTGGCGCGACCGTGACGTACTGAGTAAATGGTGGCAACACCGTTTGAACAGCGATAAGCCGAACATGGCCCTGTTCTACAACACCACCAGCCTGCATGACGGCAACCGTCAGGTGAGAGCCGATGGCGGCACCCAGGCGGCGGACTACAGCAGCCGCGCCCAGGTATTGCTTGACGATCTCAACGCCTTCATCAAAGAGCTGCAAAAAAGCGGACGTCGCGTGGTGGTGGCCATCGTGCCTGAGCATGGCGCCGCCTTGCACGGTGACCGCATGCAGATCTCCGGCATGCGTGAAATCCCTAGCGAGTCCATCACCCATGTGCCGGTGGGCCTCAAGCTGATCAACATGGGCGACGACGGCCAGACCGAGCCGGTGCATATCACTCAGCCAAGCAGCTACCTGGCGATCGCTGAAATCATTGCACGCCTGTATGCCAGCCCGCAGCTCAGCAACGGCCAGACCGTGGACTGGTCAGCCTTGCTCCAGGACCTGCCGCAAACCGCAAAAGTATCGGAAAACTCAGGGACCGTTGTGCTCGATTACAACGGCAAACCTTATGTTCGAATCAAGGAGAACGGTGGATGGCTACCTTACCCACAGCAGCTCAAATAAGCGCGGACATCCTGTCGCGCAATGAGCGCGCCGATGATATTGAACGCCTTAAATTCATGGTGGACCTGCCCGACCTGCGCTACGTCGATATCTCTGCGCAGGTGGAGTTGCTGCAAGCCCTTGAGCGCTGGCCGTTACTGGCCCACCTTGAGGCGCGGCACAAGACTGCCGCTCTGGACGACACTCCATGATCGCCCTGAGCCTGCAAGGTATTCGCGGCGGAGTAGGCACCAGCTCAACCCTCGCGGCACTCGGCTATGCACTGTCAACCCTCGGGCAGAAAGTGCTGGTGGTTGATATGTGCCCGGAAAACACCCTGGGCCTGCATTTCAATCTTGATTACGCACTGCCGGGTGGCTGGGCCCCTGCCACGCTGAATAACAGCCCTTGGTATAAAGACGCCTGGAACATTGAGCCGGGCCTGGACGTATTGCCCTACGGCACGCTCGCCGTTGAGCAGCACCTGCAACTCGACACCTTGCTGCGTGATCAGCCGCAACTGTGGGCGCAACGCCAAACCAGCCTGGCCGACAGCTATGACTGGGTGCTGTTTGACCTGCCACAGCGTTTGCCGGGGCACGCGAGCAACCCGCGGTGTGACATTGCCCTTACGGTGTTGAATCTCGACGCGGCGAGCCATGTACTGCTGCAACCGATGCGCAGCAGTGCGGGGCGCTTATTGATCAATCGCTTTGAGCCGGCCAGCCAGTTGCAGCGCGATATGTTGCTGCTTTGGCAGAACCATTTCGGCAAGCATTTGCTGCCCATCCATTTGCATGCCGATGAAGCCATGGCTGAAGCCTTGGCCAAGCGTGAACCCACCGGCCGTTATGCCCCGGGCAGCTTGATCGCTCAAGACCTGATCAGCCTGGCCAGTTGGTGCATGCTGCGTGGCGGGAGGCTTGAATGATCGACCGTTGGTTCCCCTACACCTATTTGCGCCGTGAACAGAACTGCACCCGCTTCACCGCGTTGGTGCTGGCACTGATCCAGGCTGTTGGCTGGATATTCCTGCGTCTGGAAGCCCCGTCATGGAAAGCCCTGCGCGCGCAACACCGAAGCCTGTTCCCGCACTTGGCAGACAAACGCCCCACTATTGGCGACCCGCTGCGTTACATCATCCAGATCGCCTGGCTATTGCTGGTTCGCCCGGGTGAGCAAAGTTTGCCTCAGCGTCAGCGTACCCGCCGTCGTTTCGCCAGTGCGTTCAAGGCTTTGATCGGCATTGTGCAAAAGCCCTGGAATCTGCTGGCCAACAGCTTTGAACAGTTGCCTTCAGCCATCAGCCCGCAAGTGCGTAAAGGTTCGCGCTGGTGGAGCTCGATGCACTGGCCGCTGCGCAAAATACTCTATATCGCCATCGGCGCCCTGGTAGTGGTGCTGGTGTTTATCTGCGTGACCGAACCCTTCGGTTACTTGGCCCAGTTAGTGTTTGTGGTGCTGTTGTGGGCCATTGCGATGCTGGTGCGGCGCTTGCCGGGGCGTTTTCCGACGCTGCTGCTGATCGCCTTGTCAGTGATCATTTCGTGCCGCTATTTGTGGTGGCGCTACACCTCGACGCTGAACTGGAGTGACAGCCTCGACCTGGTCTGCGGGCTGATCCTGCTGCTGGCCGAGACCTATTCCTGGATGGTGCTGATCCTCGGCTACGTGCAAACGTCATGGCCGCTGAACCGCAAACCTGCGCAGCTGCCAGCAGACCCGAGCCAGTGGCCAACTGTTGACCTGCTGATCCCGACCTATAACGAAGAACTCTCGGTCACCCGTGGCACGGTGTACGCCGCACTGGGCATTGACTGGCCGAAAGACAAACTGCGCATCCATTTGCTCGATGACGGCAACCGCCCAAGCTTCAAGACGTTTGCCGATGAAGTGGGCATCAATTACATCGCCCGTACCGATAACCGCCATGCCAAGGCCGGTAACCTCAACCATGCCCTGACGCAGATTGACGGTGATCTGGTGGCGATTTTTGACTGTGACCACATGCCTGCCCGCTCATTCCTGCAATTGACCGTGGGCTGGTTTTTGCGTGACCCGAAACTGGCGCTGGTACAAACCCCGCACCACTTTCTTTCGCCCGACCCGTTCGAGCGAAACCTGGGCACCTTCCGCAACCGTCCCAACGAAGGCGAGCTGTTTTATGGCCTGGTTCAAGATGGTAACGACATGTGGAACGCGGCGTTTTTCTGCGGTTCATGTGCAATCGTGCGACGCACGGCGATTGAGTCCATAGGCGGGTTTGCTGTCGAAACAGTCACTGAGGACGCCCACACCGCTTTGCGCCTTCACCGCAAGGGCTGGAACTCCGCTTACTTGCGCATTCCGCAGGCGGCGGGCCTGGCCACTGAGAGCCTGTCGGCACACATTGGCCAGCGTATTCGCTGGGCACGGGGCATGGTGCAAATCTTCCGCACCGACAACCCGCTGATGGGCAAAGGCCTGACGATCTTCCAGCGGGTCTGTTACGCCAACGCCATGTTGCACTTTCTGGTAGGCCTGCCACGGCTGGTGTTCCTGACCGCGCCCCTGGCTTTCCTGTTGCTGCACGCCTACATCATCTATGCCCCGGCCCTGATGATTCTGCTGTACGTGCTGCCGCACATGATCCACGCCAGCCTGACCAACTCGCGGATGCAAGGCGCCTATCGCCAGACATTCTGGGGTGAGGTTTACGAGACGGTGCTGGCCTGGTACATCGCCCGGCCGACCACCGTGGCCCTGTTCAGTCCTTCGCGGGGCAAGTTCAACGTGACCGCCAAAGGCGGCTTGATGGAAGAAAACCAGTTCGACTGGCAGACCGCCAAACCGTATCTGGTGCTTTCGGTGCTCAACGTACTGGGCCTCGGTTTTGCTGTATGGCGGCTGTTTACCGGGCCTGCCGACGAGATCATCACGGTGATCGTCAGTGTGCTGTGGGTGATCTACAACCTGCTGATTATTGGTGCGGCCGTGGCTGTGGCGGCTGAAGTGCGCCAGGTCCGGCAAACCCATCGGGTGCAAACCCGCCTGCCCGGCGCCATAAAGCTGGCTGACGGCCATAGCTACCCGTGTGAGCTGGTGGACTACTCCGACGGTGGTGTCGGCCTGCTGCTCAATCAACCGTTGCCGCTGGCCACCGGCTCACTGGTGTCGTTGATCCTGCAGCGCGGCAACCGCGAGTTTGTCTTCACCGGCACCCTCACGCGTTCCAAAGACTTGTTTATGGGCCTGAACTTTGCCGATTTGCCACCCGAGCAAAAAATCGAATTTGTGCAGTGCACCTTTGGCCGGGCCGATGCCTGGCTCGATTACAACAGTGGCTTTGAAGCGGACAAGCCGGTTCAAAGCCTCAAAGAAATCCTCGCCCTGGGCGCTAAAGGCTACTACCGCCTTTATCAGTATCTGCCTGCATGGCTGCGCCATCTGGCACGGCCTTTTGTGCGAGTACTGCAATGGCTGGGCAGCTTTTTGCCGCGCATGCCCAAAGCGTCCACCCCTCTTATTTCCCGGCCAGTGAGCAAATCATGAGTCGATTCGCCAAAAAAAATCTTTTCGCCAGCCTCGCGCTGATGACCCTCGCCTGCGACCTGATGGCTGCCCCTCTGCCCCTGCCAACTGGCAGCGCGGCGGCGCAGGGTAAACCTGCGATCACGCAAAGTACCGACCCGCTACCAAGCTGGACCGTCACGCGGACCTTCGAGCAATTGGGTCGCCCGGCCGACACCCTGCTGCTGGGCATCAACAGTTCCGAGCAAGTTGAGTTCACCTTGCGCCGCGACCGCATCGCCAGTGATGCCAGCCTGCAACTGAACTACACCCCCTCGCCTTCGTTGATCCCGACGCTTTCGCATATTCGGGTGTACCTCAATGACGTGTTGATGGGCGTGTTGCCCATCGAGAAAGATCAACTGGGGCGCCAGACTCAGCAAAAAATGGCCCTTGATCCCCGGATGATTTCGGACTTCAACCGCATTCGCCTTGAGTTTATCGGCCACTACACCGACATCTGCGAAGACCCTGCCAACAACACCCTGTGGGTCAATATCAGCCGCAGCAGCAGCTTGACCCTGCAAGAGCAGGCGCTGAGCCTGACCAACGACCTCGCGTATTTCCCGCTGCCGTTCTTCGACCCGCGCAACAGCGGCACGCTGGAACTGCCGTTTGTGTTTGCCGCCAACCCGACTCTGGGCGAGCAACGCGCCGCCGCGATTCTGGCCTCGTACTTCGGCAGCCAGGCCAACTGGCGTGGCTCCAAGTTCCCGGTACTGTTTGACACCTTGCCTAGCGTGCAAAGCAAGGAAGCCACCCAACCCACCGTGGTGTTTGCCACCAACGACCATCGCCCGGCGTTTATGAGCGACCTGGAGAAATTCCCGGCCGTCGATGCCCCGGTGGTTGAGCTGATTGATCACCCTGATGCGCCTTACAGCAAAGTGCTGCTGGTCATGGGCCGCAACGAAGAAGACCTCGCCACGGCGGCCAAGGCACTGGCGCTGGGCGGCAACCTGTTGCGCGGCTCGCGGGCAACCATCAACAAAGTTGAAGAGCTGCAACCGCGCAAGCCTTACGACGCACCGGCCTGGATGCGCACCGATCGCCCTGTGCGCTTTGCCGAGCTGATCGACTACCCGCAGCAACTGCAAGTCAGCGGTTTGCAACCACGGCCGATTACCCTGGACGTCAACCTGCCGCCTGACCTGTTTGTCTGGCGTAACCAAGGCATTCCGCTGCGCACGCAATACCGCTACACCGCGCCGTCGGCCAATGATGATTCGCGTCTGAACATCAGCCTCAACGATCAGTTCATCACCAGCCTGCCGCTGACTCGCAAAGACAACAGCCGCTTCGAAGAGCTGCGCTTGTCGGTCCTGTCCAATGACTCGGCCAACGTCAACGACAAGCTGATCGTACCGTCGCTTAAAATCGGTGACCGTAACCGCCTGCGCTTTGACTTCAGCTTCGCCAGCACCATGGGCAGCGCCCAGCGCGATCACTGCCAGACCATTCTGCCGGCCAATACCCAGGCGATTATCGATGAAGACTCAACCATCGACTTGTCCGGCTATCACCACTACATCAGCATGCCTGACCTCAAGGTCTTTGCCCGCAGCGGCTTCCCGTTCAGCCGCATGGCCGACATGTCGGAATCCATCGTAGTGGTGCCGAGCAAAGGCACCCCGACGCAAATCAGCACCCTGCTGGAAGCCGTGGCCAGCATTTCTGCTCGCACGGGCTACCCGGCCTTTGGCGTACGCCTGAGTGATGACTGGGCATCGGCCTCCAAAGAAGATGCCGACCTGCTGTTGCTGGGCCAAATGGCGCCTGAAATGCGCGATAACCCGGACCTCAGCCTGTTGTTGCAACGCCAGCACGACATGCTGGTGCAGCCTTACGGCAACACGGCCATTGACGCCACCAACCGCCGCGGTCCGTCCACTGACGATCGTAATCAGCCCGCCAACCGGGTTGAAGTTACCGCTCAGGCGCCTATCGCCGCCATCATCGGCATGCAGTCGCCTTCGCATAACCAGCGCAGCGTTGTAGGTTTACTGGGCAATGACGATGCCGATTTCAACCTGCTGCGCGAAACCCTGGTCGACAGCGGCAAAATGGATGCCGTGGCCGGTTCCGTGGCGTTGATTCGCAGCAGCGGGATCTACAGTCAATTGGTCGGTGATCAGTACTACGTGGGTAACCTGCCGTGGTACCTGCTGATGTGGTACCAGCTCTCTGAGCACCCGGTTCTGCTGGCGATTCTGGCGGTGATCAGCGTATTGCTGAGTGCTTTCCTGTTGTGGCGTGCCCTGAGCTGGGCAGCTCACCGCCGCTTGCACAAGGATGACTGATCGATGCCACGTCTTGCAGTGCTCGCTCTGAGCTTGACCCTTGGCTTGTTACCTCAGGCAGCGAGTGCCGCGAGCTGTGACTGGTCTGCCTGGGACAATTACAAGCAGGCCATGATGAGCAGCGACGGGCGCATCATTGATCGCTCGTCCAAGCAATTGATCACCACTTCGGAAGGTCAGAGTTATGGCTTGTTTTTCGCCTTGCTCGCCAATGATCGCAAAAGCTTTGAGCGGATCCTGGAGTGGACCCACAACAATCTGGCGGACGGCAGCCTGGATGCGCACCTGCCCGCCTGGGAATGGGGCCGCTCCGAGTCCGGCAAATGGCAGGTGCTCGACAGCAACAATGCCACGGATGCCGATCTGTGGATCGCCTACACCCTGCTCGAAGCCGGGCGTTTGTGGGAGTCGCCGGAGTACCTGGCGCTGGGGCAAAACATGCTCTGGCGCACCGCAGCACAAAGCCTGCGGCCGCTGCCAGGGTTGGGCCTGATGTTACTGCCGGGCGATACAGGGTTTGACAGCCCTGAAGGCTGGCGGCTGAACCCCAGCTATCTGCCGCCGCAATTGCTTGCCCGCTTTACCAAGGTAGCGCCCATTTGGGCTGAACTGGCGGCCAGTCAACAGCGCATGCTGGTCGAAGGTTCACCCAAGGGCTTTGCACCCAACTGGCTGTTGTGGAAAGCCGGGGGCGGCTGGGCGCCTGACCCCAAGAGCGGCAGTACCGGCAGCTATGATGCGATTCGCGTGTACCTGTGGGTCGGCATGCTGGCCAAGGACGCGGCGGGTCGTCAGGCTTTGCAGGCGCAGTTTGCACCCATGGCTACGCTCATCCAAACCCTGGGTTATCCGCCAGAGTCGGTAGACGCCCTCACCGCCCAGTACACCGGCACCGGCCCCGTGGGTTTCTCGGCCGCCCTGTTGCCACTGCTCGCCAGTACCGGCTCACCGGCGTATGTCGTGCAACAGGCACGGGTACAGCACGAGCCACCCGCGGCGGATGCTTATTACAACCAGTCCTTGCTGTTGTTTGGCCAGGGCTGGAATGAACAACGCTATCGCTTTGACAAGGATGGTCAGCTTTTACCGGCGTGGGTTAACACATGCAAAAACTAATGGCATGGGCAGTTTTGTTCAGCGGTATCTCGACTTCGGCACTGGCGCAGCCGGTCAGCATCCAGGACCAGCAACAGTGGTTGCTGGAACAGGTGCGCATTGGCGAAGCCTTGTATCGGGACGATCTGGTGCGCGACTCATTGGCGCGGTTGTGGTTAATCGCACCGGACAACCCGCAAGCCCTGGCGGCGTCGGTGCGTCAGGCCTTGCTGGACAAAAATCCGGAGCTGGCCAAGCAACGTCTGGCCCATCTGCAACAATTGGCACCTGACTCGTTGGCACTGCGTCAGGCGCAAAACCTGATGAAATTGCAGGATCCGCAAGTCCAGGTGCAATTGCAACAGGCGCGTCTGTATGCGGCTGGGGGACGCCCTGAAGAGGCTGCCGTCATCTTTGAGCAGTTGTTTGGCGATGCTCCGCCGGACTTTGCCACCGCATTGGAATACTTGCGCATTCGCACCAATATCACCGGGCAACGCCCGCGCGTCATCGAGCAATTAAAAACGCTGGATGCGCAATACCCCGGCAACATCGGCCTGCGCCAAACCTTGGCCGACTTGCTATTTCGTGAAAAACGAGATGCCGAGGCGCTGGCGGTGCTCCATGAACTGTCGACAGACCCCAATGCCATCAACGCAGCAGCAGAGCGCGAATACGAGTACCTCAGTACCTTGCCGATTGACCGCTCCACCACGTTGGCATGGCAAGCGTACTTGCAGCGTTATCCGCGCTCTCCGGTCCTGAGTGAAGCCACCCAAAAGCTTAAAGTTCAGCAGCAATTGCTCGCAGACCCGGCTTGGGTCGCCGGTACGCGCGGCAAGCAGATGATTGATCAGTCACGTGACCCAGTGACGGCTGAAGCCCTGTTACGGCGCGCACTCAAGCATTATCCCGATGACACGACATTGTCCGGTGCACTTGGCGTCGCCCTTTTCCGTCAAGCTCGGTATGACGCGGCCTACGCAGCATTCAATACTGCGCGCAGCAAAGAGCAAGACACGTTCAAAATCAGTAAATGGCAGGATTTGATGGATGCCAGTCGCTATCGCGCGCTACTTTCTCTGGGCGAGAAAGCTCTGCAGCGCAACGACGTCAACGCAGCATTCAACGCCTACCAAAAAGCTCGTAGCACCCAAACGCGTGAAGCTGAACCGCTGATAGGGTTAGCTGACGTCGCTTTAGCACGGCATGACACGACACAGGCCGAAACCTTGTTGCTGCAAGCCAGACGGCTAGAACCCACCAATAGCAGTGCTGTACGGGGATTGCTGCGCTTGTATGCGGCTCAATCGCCAGACAAAGCCAAATATTTTCTTGATGGCTTACCGCCCTCTCTGCAAAAAGAATTTGCCTCCACGCGCCAAAGCCTGGAAGTGGACGAACTGAACCGCCTGGCCGATGCGGCCAGCGAGAGCAAGGACTGGCCGCAAGTGGTGGCCTTGCTCAGCAAAGTGCGCAACCTGACACCGGATGAACCCTGGCTGACTTATCGCCTGGCCAATGCCCAGCGCGAAATCAACCAGCCCAGCGCGGCTGACGACAGCTTTAAACAGTTGATGCAGCATCAGGGCCAAAACCCTGAGGCGCGATATGCCTATGCGCTGTACCTGTCCAGTACCGAGCGTAATGCCAGCGCCTTGAGCGTGCTGGAGCAGTTGCCCAAAGCGCAGTGGAACGACTCCATGCGCGAACTGGATGCGCGTCTGCAGCGCAGCGAACTGCTGGCCCGCGCTGACAGCTTGCGCAAAGCCGGCAATGAGCCTCAGGCGATTGCCCTGCTGATGCAGAACCCGGACAACGACGACCTGCTGACCCTGGCGCGCTGGGCGCAGGAACGTGAAGACTACGCGCAAGCGCAGAAACTCTATGCGCACGTTCTGCGCAAGGATCCCGGCAACACTGACGCGCAACTCGGGCAAATCGAAACCCTGATCAACACGCGTCAATTGGACGCCGCACGCCGCCAGTTGGAACAGTTCAAGCCTGCGCCCGGCGAGGCATTGACTCCGACACAGCAACGGCTGGTGGCCAATGCCTGGGCCGAAGTGGGTGAACCCGACAAAGCTCAGGCGCTGTTTGCCCAATTGCTGAAAAACCCGCAGGACGATCCTACGATCTATCGCGATGCTGCGCGGTTGATGTCCGCCAAGCAGCCACAACAGGCGTTGGACTACTACGCCAAAGGCATGGCTGGCGCCGGGTTGATCACACCCGCACAGGCCAACCCGCGCGACAACCGGGCAATGACCCTGGCCAGCCGTGAAAAAGACGACGATGAATGGCTTGAAAGAAGCCTGCGCAGCGACGTCGACGAGTTATACCAGCGGCAAAACCCGACGTTGCATCTGTATACCGATTACGGATGGCGCGCAGACGATGCTTCGGCGGGCACCTCGGACACCGACACCCAGACCACCATCCTGCAACTGGACTTACCCATCGCCGACGGCAGCGGCTTTGTCCGGGCGGAACAAATCGACATGGATGCGGGCAAGTTCGACGCAGACGAAGACGGTTTTGTTCGTGAGAGCTACGGCACCTGCGCGATAGGCATCAAACGCAAAGGCACCGACGAGCCGATTTTTTCAGGCTGTGAAGACCGTTCACAGTCAGCTCGAGGCACCACACTGGCGGCTGGCTGGAAAAACGAAACCTGGAACATCGACGTTGGCCGTACGCCAGACACCTTTAAAGTGCCCAACTGGCTGGGTGGCGTGGCCTACAGCAACAAAATCGGTTCCTTGGGCTGGACCCTGACAGGCTCGCGTCGCCCGTTGAGTAACTCGATCCTGTCTTACAGCGGAGCAAAAGACCTCAACACCGGCGTGACCTGGGGCGGCGTGACCTCAAACGGCCTGACCTTGAGCCTGAGCCATGACGAAGGCGGCGTTGACGGGGTATGGGCGAGCTTGGGCCAGCATTGGCTGCGGGGTAAAAACGTCGAAAACAACCACAAAAACACCGCCATGGCCGGGTATTACTACCGGCTTGTGGAGCGTGCCGATGAACGCATGCGCACCGGTTTGACAGTGATGTACTGGGGTTACGACAAAGACCTGAGCGAATACACCCTCGGTCAGGGCGGGTATTACAGCCCGCAGCAATACTTCTCGATCGGGGTGCCATTGAACTATGCGTGGCGCACGCCCAATTGGTCGGTGTCACTGGAAAGCTCGGTGGGCTGGTCTTATGCCAAAACCAAATCCAACGACCTTTATCCGTTGAGCGGGTTGAACGACAAACTGCTTAGCGTCGTTGACCAGGAAGGTTTCGAACTTGCCGAGCCACTTGGCCAAACCTCGGGCGGGAGCAGCAATGGTATCGGCATACGCCTGCAAGGGCTGGCCGAACGCAGACTGACGGACAACTTGGTACTGGGCGGTGGTTTGCTCTATCAGCACAGCGAAGGCTACGCTCCAAGCCGGGCCATGCTGTACCTGCGCTACACCTTCGACGCCTGGCAAGGCAACCTGCCATTGCCGGTTGAACCGTTGATCCCGTACGCCGACTTTAGATAGTAGCCATCACCTTTTTGTATCTGCCGAAGGCAGCTCTTATCAAACAATATAAGTGATTGATTCTAAAGGCTCTGTAGGAGCGAGCTTGCCTCGCGATCTGTTGATCTTGATCTAAGTGGCCTCGTTAAACCACGCTAGCCGAACGCAGGTTTTGCGCAGTAGGGCACCCGGCAGGACGCCGGGTTAGCCGCAAGTGGCCGTTGCCGCAGCAACGGATATGTACAAAAAATCAAGAGCCCCTCACCCTAGCCCTCTCCCGAAGGAGAGGGAACCGATTGGGGGATGCTGCAGATAATCGTCGGTCTGTATGCTGCGCGTCACCTGATATCGCAGTCAGCAGGAGGAACGCCATTTATGAATGGCTACTCCAGAACAGCGCGGCGGCCGCTACCAGGATGACCAGAAAAAGAATGGCCCACGCATCTACTCTGCTGCTGGTTTTGCGCACTTTCATTTGAGTTCTCATCGCATCGCCTTTTTTCGGTTTTATGGGTGAATGCTTAGAAGAATGTCTTTAAGTAAAGACCCGTAATACCCTTTGTACAAGTAAGTGATTGAGAATCAGCCTCTTATAGTCGCTTTGGTTCTTTGCATATGCTTAAACATCACTTTTGCGCATAACTACAAACTGGTATCTTGCGACCGCTCCGTGGGGAGTGCGCGGCCGTGCGCGCAGATAAGCTGTAAGCAGCCTGAGAACAGGACCTATATGTACGTATATGACGAGTACGATCAGCGGATCATCGAGGACCGCGTAAAGCAGTTCCGAGATCAAACCCGACGCTACCTGGCAGGGGAGCTGAGCGAAGAAGAGTTCCGCCCTCTGCGCCTGCAAAATGGCCTTTATGTCCAGCGTTTTGCCCCAATGCTGCGGGTTGCCGTGCCGTATGGCCAACTGACTTCGCGTCAAGCGCGAATGATGGCAAAGATTGCCCGCGACTACGACAAAGGCTACGCCCACATCAGTACCCGCCAGAACGTACAGTTCAACTGGCCGGCTCTCGAAGACGTGCCCGATATTCTGGAAGAACTGGCAACCGTGCAAATGCACGCCATCCAGACCAGCGGTAACTGCCTGCGCAACGTCACCACCGACCAGTTCGCCGGTGTGGCGGCAGACGAACTGATTGACTCGCGCCCATGGTGCGAAATCGTTCGTCAGTGGACCACCTTCCACCCGGAATTCGCCTACCTGCCACGCAAGTTCAAAATTGCGATCAATGGCTCGGCGTCTGACCGCGCCGCCATCGAAGTTCACGACATCGGTCTGGAGCCTGTGTTTAACGAAGCTGGCGAGTTGGGCTTCCGCGTGCTCGTGGGTGGCGGCCTGGGCCGTACGCCGGTGGTCGGCGCGTTCATTAATCAATTCCTGCCGTGGCAAGACTTGCTGAGCTACCTCGAGGCCATCCTGCGTGTTTACAACCGCTATGGCCGTCGTGACAACAAGTACAAGGCCCGGATCAAAATCCTGGTAAAAGCCCTGACGCCTGAAGTCTTCGCTGAACGCGTTGAGGCCGAAATGGTTCACCTGCGTGGCGGCTCGACCACGCTGACCGAAGCGGAAGTTCAACGGATCGCCAAGCACTTCGTTGACCCGGCTTACCAAGCCCTGCCTGACTTCGGCGCTGAACTGGCCGAGTTGGACAAGCAGCATCCAGGCTTTGCCCGCTGGCGTAGCCGCAACACCCTAGCCCACAAAAAGCCGGGTTATGTTGCCGTTACCCTGTCGTTGAAACCCACCGGCGTTGCGCCGGGTGACGTGACCGACAAACAGTGGGACGCGATTGCCGATATGGCCGACCGCTACAGCTTCGGCCAGTTGCGCACCTCCCACGAGCAGAACATCATCTTGGCCGATGTTGAAGAAGGCCAGTTGTTCACCATGTGGGGCGAGTTGCGCGAACAAGGTTTCGCCACGCCGAACATTGGTTTGCTGACCGACATGATCTGCTGCCCGGGCGGTGACTTCTGCTCGCTGGCCAACGCCAAGTCGATCCCGATTGCCGAATCGATCCAGCGCCGTTTTGAAGACCTGGACTACCTGTTCGACATCGGTGAGCTGGACCTCAACATTTCCGGTTGCATGAACGCCTGTGGTCACCACCACGTCGGTCATATCGGTATTTTGGGCGTGGACAAGAAAGGCGCTGAGTTCTACCAGGTGTCGCTGGGTGGCAACGCCAGCCGTGATGCCAGCTTGGGCAAGATCCTTGGCCCATCGTTCGCACAAGATGACATGCCGGATGTGATTGAAAAGCTGATCGACGTCTATGTTGAAAAACGCAATGAAGATGAGCGTTTTATCGACACTTACCAACGTATCGGCATCGACCCTTTCAAGGAGCGCGTCTATGCAGCGAATAATTAAGAACAACGAGGTTATCGACGAAACTTGGCACTTGCTGCCAAAGGACGCGACCTTCGACGGTATTTCCAACTGTGACGACCTGATCGTGCCGCTGGCCTTGTGGCGCGAGCATGCTCACGCCCTAAAAGCCCGTGACGGCGGTCTGGGTGTGTGGCTGGACAGCGATGAAGAAGCCGAAGAGATTGGCCAGGATGTTGAGTACTTCCAGGTGATTGCCCTGAACTTCCCGGCCTTCACCGATGGTCGCAGCTACTCAAACGCCCGCCTGCTGCGTGACCGCTATGGTTTTAAAGGCGAGTTGCGCGCCATTGGCGATGTACTGCGTGACCAGTTGTTCTATCTGCACCGCTGCGGCTTTGACGCGTTTGCCATTCGCGCTGACAAAGACCCGTATGAAGCACTGGAAGGCCTGAAAGATTTTTCGGTGACCTACCAGTCTTCAACCGACGAACCGATGCCTCTGTTCCGTCGTCGTTAAGCACAGCGTGACAGCCCTGAGCGACCCTCAGGGCTGTTTACGCAGCGCTTAAATGTCTGGTGATTGTGTTTCGCCCGGAACAGCCTGCGCTGGCACAACTTTACCCTCCAATTCCATTTGGGTCAGTTGCGCTATAACGTCCGCAATGGCCTGTTTGCGCTCTTTGCCCACCCTTTCAGCCTCTTGCCGGTATTCATCACTGCTGAGCTTAGCTCGCTTTGAGTACACCTCATCCAGCATCTCTTGATACTTACTCATTACGTCTGTGAACGACTCTGGTGTTTTTTTCTGCAAGTAATCACTCCAGAATCCTTGCCCGGAAATTGACTGTACCAGCGCCGGCACTTGCTCTTGATCAAGCACATAACGCTTTGCAATGTCGAGATCCGCTGCAGATACGTTGGCAATGTTGCCAAAGCGCATGCTGGTAGGCCGTGCGGGTAACTCCAGCGGGCTGGCCAGATGAACGTGATAAAACATCTGGATCTCCAACGGGTCAAGACGTTGTATCTGCCGCTGTACACTCCCAGGGCTTAGTAGCTCTGCCAGTCTCATACCCTCTGCACTCTCCAGGCTATAGGCAACCCCCTGCTGCTCTACCGCCGGCATCTCGGCCAACGGCATCGGAGCCAAATCCGGATTTGTCGCATCAACCAATTCTTGCAGTTGCTGCACGTACTCGCTCTGCGTGGCATGAATGGCATCGATCCGCGCCTTGATAATGCTCAGCACATGCTTGTTGAGCACTTCGATACGGAACAACCCGCGCGCCAGCTTGAGCATTGCGCTCTCACCTTGCTCCGAGTGCTCCGCCAGAAAAACCAGATGTTCCAGCTCCAGCTCAGCAAACACCATTGCAATGCCGTCACCACAGGTACTTAAGTGCCCAGCCAGAGAAAATAGACGACTGCGCAATTGGGTACTGTCGTTGGCGGCTTTTAACAGCGTCCAGACACGCAGAGTCAAATCCACCCGCGCGTTGGAAAATTGCGATGACGTACTCAGATCTTCAATGACCGCGAAAAAAAAACCGGCACCGGGCTCACGCAGCAAAGCGTTCCACACACTGCTTTGCTCAGCAGTAGGCTCAACAACCCAATGCTTGATTCCTTTTATTCGTGACACATGTTGGCGCAAATCTGCCATGCCCAAAGTAATCTGCTGGCTGTCGCGGTAAAGACCTAAACGTCTGATTGAGTCAGGAGTCAAAGGGTTGTCATGCAGAGAAGTGACACGATTAACCGAGGCCATCGACTCGGTCAAAATGGCACTCGGAATAAAACTGATAGCGTTGTTACGCAGGTCCAACATCAGCAAGTTTTCAAGTGTTTCTATGCCTGTTGGCCATTGGCTCAACCCGGTGTAACGCAGCATCAAATGCTGAAGATTTGGCATCTGCTGCACAGAAAAACTTCGACCCAATGGATTACCGGTCAGCACCAGTGACTTGAGTTTTGTCTTCGCCGACAAAATATCGGCACTATCAGAGGTCAATACAATTTGATTATTGCGCAGATTCAAATGTGTCAGCTCTGGCATGGCGGCAATAGAGGCCGGAAGCTCAGTCAACTGGGTGGTGTTGAGGGAAAGATGGCGCAGTTCAGTAAACTTATCTAAAAAACTCGCGGGTACGGTGCTCGTGGTGTTGGACAGATGCAACGAGAGAATATGCCGAAAATCCGCCTCCAGAGGCGGCAAGGCATCCACCGGCCAGCCGTTGAGATCCAGTTCGTAGCCTGCGATCCCTTCCATACTGACCGGCGTGCTCAATCTGCGCCAGGCCCGAATAAGCGCCCGACTCATGGCTCGTTTGGTTTGAACAGGCACCAAGGTGCGTTGCCCCCTGGACGGATAGCTCCAGGCGTTGGCCTCTGCCCAGTCCTGTAGCGTCTTGCGCAGCAGGTCCAGCTCGGCTTTGAGTCTCACCAATTCAGCAGCAGCTTGAATCGGGGTTTGCTGCAGGCCATACAAATAATGCCCAATCTGGGTTTCCGACATATTTGGGTAAAGATCTTGAACCAACTCTTTTAATGCCAACGGTTTACTTGAATCGAGCACATGCCCGGATCGACCTCCTAACGTATAACCCACTCGCCCATCGGCCAAGCGCATCGGAGATTTAAACCAGGGCATTATCTGTTGCATGCCCAATACTCTGGCCGATTGGTTACGTTGCTGAGCTGCCAGTGTGGCAATCCGTGACATGAAGTCTGAATAGGACAGGGTTGCGCCTGAGTTCAGCCCTTTGCGCTCGTTGTCAGTCAGCGACTTAAACACGCACGCCGTCAAGTCCGGACTGGTAAAGGGCTGTCCTGCGCTTGTGCCGGAAAACTCATAGAGCTCGCCCTTTTTAAAAATTTCACGCCTTGATGAGCCTGCCTCGCCTTCAATGACACTTAACTGCTCGTTGTTTAATCCGTCGCGCACTGAAATAGTCACCTTCTTCGGCCAACCTGGCAATTTCGCGATTGTGTTCCAAGCCAACGTTTGGCTGTCAGCGCTGCTCAAGGCTTCGCAAAAAATCCCCTCAAAAGCTCGATTTAAACGCAGCCTTTGCGCATAGATACGCGCCTCCTCGGCAGCACGTAGAGGTATGTGAGCACGGTAGGTGAGCGCAGACAGCTCATCCTGCGTCAGATGACTGATCAACTCTTCAAGCACATTTACCGGCAAGCTTGGAAATTGCTTGCTCATATTTTTAAGCGTGGGCTCAAGAGCTTTGTCGACCGCATAAAGGCTTAAAGCAAGTGTGCGCTTGCTTGACTGTGCCAGACTGCCCAATTTGCGGGCCAGTGCTAACGTTTGCGCCTGTACCCCTGTTACGGACTCCCCCAGCAACGCTTCGATCTGAGCCTGCGAGAGCGTCTCTAGCGTGTTTTTGAGCAACTCGCCTCTATCAATCCGCGTCTGACTGATCTGTGTTCTGGAATATGTCCGTTCAGGGCTCACACCGTAGTCCTTGAAAGTTCCTCGCGCTAAGTCAACGACTCTCAGGCCGTGGTCTTTTGGCCAGCCGGACAACTGGGGCAAAAGTTCCAGTTGCATCGACGCGAAGTCTGAAGTGGCATGCACCCCCTTCTGCATCTGTGACGAAATGTACTCAATTTGCTCACTCAATCGCACACGCTTGATGCAATCAGCTAACAAAGGCGGCCTCGGCAAGATATCGATATACATTGTGCGCAATTCCCCCTCAGTGGTACCGCTCAGCGACAGAATGAGTTCGGCGGTTGCGTTGGATAACAGCTCGGTATCCGGTCCCAGACGCTTGAATAGCTGCAAACGCGACCATTGCATCGGCGCATCAAACTCGTGAGTCCAGGCACCGCTGCCGTTATGTCTAAGGATGGGGCTGTAAGCGTCCGGGTTATGCACCGGAACAATCGTCATCTGCCCCGCACTGGCATCCCCCTGCACTTGATAGACCTGCTGCTCAAGTTGGAGGTATTGCACGCCATCCAAATGGTAGAGGCCTTGAGCATCAGGCGTGAGCCCAGTCAAGATTTCAGAACGACGCTCATAGAGCTTCAGATCAGCTTTCCACAAACGTTTCTGACCATTACTGCGGGTAATTTTAGTCAGTCGATTGACCACGGGGGATGAGCTCAATGACTTCGCAACACCTGGCACGGCGACCAATGAAAGGTTCTGCGCCACGTCAAACAGGTGTTCAAGCGCAGCCACTTTGTCGTTTTGTTCCCACGCTTCAATACCTTCGAAGATATCGGCCCCTAACTGAACGACTCCAAACAGCAACATGAATTCGCCCACGACAGGCACAAACCCCAATGCCAGCGTCAGGGCACTCAACCCTGCGTTCCACAAGGCTGTCTGACGTTCAAGCCGAGATTTGCTGTCTTCGTCTGCTGTCGGTATGACCAACAGGCGAGCGTCATCTTTAATTTGCGCCAGTTGTAACTCCCAGGACTTTTCAAAGGGGTTGCTCAACTGCGCAATCAACTCACTTTCATTGAAGATCGCAGGCTCATAAATAATAGGAGGTCGACGAAGTAACAGAGAATCCCAAGCGACTTTTTTGAGGTCTGTTCTTCTGATGAATTCGGCGCGGTAACGCAGAGGCACCCACTTCACAAAGTAGCCAGCGAACTCGCGTTGTGTCAGCCACTCACGCAACTCAACCTTGAATTTATCAATATTGTCAAATTCGTAAAAAGTGCGTTGCGGTGCTTGCGGCAGGTACACGATACAGCGTTGAGGTTGATCCGCAGGGCGTTTTTCGGGCCATATGATCATCACCCCTGCGACTTCAAAACCCATGAGTTTGAGTGTGCTGTGAAGATTGGGTATTGTTTGTGAAGCGACATTATAGTTCAGCAGTGTCGCCTGGATAAAATTATAGTTTTCAACCGTCAAATGGCTTTTCATATAAGCCACCTGCAATTCCGTTACAAACTCATGACGCTTATTTAAAACAAACGACGACCTTAGTTGAAACCCCTTAGAACGTTGATCCGTTAACGCATATTTGCTATCCGCCGGCATAAAAATGCTGTCCAAATGGGACTGATATTTTTCCCCCAGATTGAGCTCTCGGCAAATACGAGCAAATTCATGAGGTTCGTATACCGGTAAATCGACAATTTCGCTGTTTTGAACCGTATAGATTGTCGTGCCTGGATCGAATCCGCCCATCATTGTTTCTGCGCTCTCGAAATTTTGCAAAGCAGCCTGCAGCAGATCATGGTGGCTGGTGCTGGAAACAAGATTGACTTCCAGCGAGGCGGGAATTAATGACTCCGGCAACACCAACTTGGCCAAGCTATCAATCAGCCTGGTTTGCTGATTCGAGATAAACAATACTGCATGACTTAACAAGCGGACCTGTTTAAAACCATGAGTCTTCGGGTTGATGGTCGTCCAGCCATTAGCCACCAGGGCGGCCTTTAACAAAGGCTCAGCAAACTGTTCTATCGGCTTGATGCCTGCAAAAACTTTGGCGATCTCGATTTGTGTCGCATGCCACTCAAGCATGGACTTGCGTAATGTATCGCGCATCAACACCGATGCGTCCTTGAACCACGCAGGTATTTGCTGCGCAATTAAATCCTGATGGGGGTGCTGCACTTCAACATCGCCCCATTGGCTGGGTGTCAGCGGTGTTTCTTGCGCGGGAGAACGTTCGGATAAATCACGTGCGTCTGTCATGGCATTAGCCTGCATCTGAAGTAATCACTTCAGCTTATAGGCAGAGCACGTAAAAATTTAATGGGATAACTGATAACTAACTACTTGAATGCAACTGCAATTCGAAGGAAACCACTACATAAATAACGCACATTTAACAAACCCCCGGTTGCGGTAATAAAACCGCAACCGAGAAGCTAGTTACCAGAAACGCTGTTGGGTCAAACGGCTCCACAACGAATCAGCGACCCGCTCAGCTGAGTGGCTGGCAGCGAGCCCTACTCGCTCTTGCAAGCTTTTGCGCTGGACATAATGCAAGTGAAACAGCTGCGCTTGTTTGGCACGCTCAGACAAGTATTCATCGCTGGTTTTCAACTCATCAACCAGCAACTTTTCCACCGCGGCCACACCCAGCCAGACTTCCCCGGTAGCAATCTGATCAATCTCCAACTGCGGGCGGTACTGAGCCACGAAGTTCTTGAACAATTGATGAGTGATATCCAGGTCCTGCTGGAACTTTTCACGGCCTTTTTCGGTGTTCTCACCGAATACCGTTAACGTGCGCTTGTACTCGCCAGCGGTGAGTACTTCGTAATCAATGTCGTGCTTTTTAAGCAAGCGGTTGACGTTTGGTAACTGCGCCACCACCCCGATAGAACCTAAAATCGCGAACGGCGAGCTGATAATTTTTTGCCCTATACACGCCATCATGTAACCGCCGCTGGCGGCCACTTTGTCGATGCAGATCGTCAGCGGGATGCCGGCCTGACGAATACGTGCCAGCTGCGATGAGGCCAAACCGTAGCTATGGACCATGCCACCGCCGCTTTCCAGACGCAAAACCACTTCGTCAGCCGGTGTGGCCAGTGTCAGCAATGCCGTAATTTCATGACGCAGGCTCTCGGTTGCCGAGGCTTTGATATCGCCTTCAAAGTCCAGTACGAAGACCCGCGGCTTTTCTTCCGGTTGTTTCTTCTGCTTTTTATCGACTTTGGCCTGCTGCTTGCGCAACGACTTGAGTTGATCCTTGGACAACAGTGATTGCTCGAGCTTGTCGCGCAGGCCTTTATAGAACTCGTTCATCTTGCTGACTTGCAATTGCCCGGCAGTCTTGCGACCTCTACCACGCAATGCTGCCAGGGTCACCAGGAGTACCAGAATGGCAACCAACAAGGTGACGGTTTTAGCCAAAAAACTGGCGTATTCGGCAAGAAATTCCACAACCTCTCCTTACAAACGCTTGCAGCCCTCGGGACAGGGCCACGTAATGCTGCCCAGCATACCGACGTGATACCGGGGCTGCCAGCCGCGAAACACCTTGTCGACGGTGCTTACAGACAATTCAAACAAGCGTATGTTTTTTTATTGACAGGCTCCCGGCATCCTCCTAACCTCGCCAGACTTTCAACGTGCCGGGAAGCGGACGTGGGCATCATCTATTTGATTCGACATGGGCAGGCCTCATTCGGTGCAGACGACTACGACGTGCTGTCGCCGCTGGGTGTACGTCAGGCGCAAATCACAGGTCAGCATCTGGTTGACTTGGGGATACGCTTTGATCGCTGCCTGTCGGGTGATCTACTGCGCCAGCAACACACCGCAGAACATGCCCTCGCCCAGTTCACTGCCGCCGGCTTACCCACGCCCGCACTGGAAATAGACCCGGCGTTTAATGAGTTTGATGCGTTCGGGATTCTCGATGCCCTGCTGCCAGGCATTTTGCCGCAAGAACCGAACGCCCTGCACACGCTGAAAAATGCAGCTGAACAGCCAGAAGAGTTTCAGCGCATCTTTGATCTGATTATTGCGCGCTGGATCAGCGGTACCTATGACACCCCGCAGTTCGAAAGCTGGCTGGCCTTTGTCGAGCGCGTACAAGGCGGCCTCAATCGCGTGCTTGACCACGCCGGGCATAAACAAAACATTGCCGTGTTCACTTCCGGCGGCAGCATCACTGCCCTGCTCCACCTGTTGACCCAAATTCCTGCCAGCGAAGCCTTCAAGCTGACCTGGCAAATCGTCAATACCTCACTCAGCCAACTCAAGTACCGTGGCCGTGAGGTAACCCTGGCTTCCTTTAACAACCATGTGCATTTGCAGTTGTTGAAGACGCCATCGCTGATCACCTACCGATGAGCGCTGGCAACCGCGACCTGCGGGTCGCCGTAACCCACCCTAAAAGGATCGAACCATGACTTCTGTAGCTGATGCCGTTCAAGCAATGAAAGCCAAATTCAACCCAGCCGCTGCTGCCGGCCTGGACCTGGTATTCGGTTTTCGCATTGATGAAGACAAGCACTTCTCGCTGGTAGTCAAAGACAGCACGTGCGAATTGCTGGAAGGCGAAAACCCGGACGCACAAGTGACTCTGGTGATGGACGGCGAAACCCTGGAAGGCATCGTCAGCGGCGAAACCGACGGCATGCAAGCATTCATGGGCGGCAAGCTGCGCGCTGAAGGCGACATGATGCTGGCCATGAAGCTGAGCGAACTGTTCCCGTCGTAAGCCACACGCAACATCCTGAAAACCGAAGCCCCGTGCTTCGGTTTTTTTTTAGCTGTGCTTCACTCAATGCCAATCAAGGGCACTGATTATTCATTAACACGCCTACCTATTAAGGCTGTGCTTGGCGTTACGGCGCATTAGATTAGCGAATGTTGTCAGGTCACAAATATAAGCAGAAGAGATAAACATGACGCTTACCGACTCATCTACCCGTATCCGTTCTGGCGAAGAACTCGACGCCGGCCAGATTGATCCTTACCTCAAAGCTCATATTTCGGGGCTTTCGGGGCAACCGGCAATTAGCCAGTTTCCGGGTGGGGCCTCCAACCTGACCTACTTGATTGAGTACCCGGACGTTGAGTTGGTGCTTCGCCGCCCGCCGTTCGGCCATAAAGCCAAGTCGGCTCACGATATGGGCCGAGAATTCCGCATTCTCAACCAGCTTAAGGACGCGTTCCCGTACTGCCCCAAAGCCTATGCCCATTGCACCGATACCAGCCTGATCGGTTCCGAGTTCTATGTGATGGAACGGGTCAAGGGCATCATTTTGCGCTCAGACCTGCCCAGCGAACTGACGTTTAGTGCCGATGACACCCGGACCCTGTGCAAGAGCTTTATCGACAAATTGGTCGAGCTGCATCGGGTTGATTACACCGCTTGCGGTCTGGGCGAACTGGGCAAGCCAGAAGGGTATGTACAGCGCCAGATCTCGGGCTGGAGTGATCGCTATGAGAAAGCCCTGACCCCCGATGCTCCGCTCTGGGAAGAGGTCAAGGCGTGGCTTGACGCCAAGATGCCCGCCGACCATCCGACGCCTGCAATTGTTCATAACGACTATCGCTTCGACAACGTCATCCTTGATCCAGATAACCCGATGCAGATCATCGGCGTGCTGGACTGGGAACTGACGACCATTGGCGACCCGTTGATGGATTTGGGCAATACCCTCGCTTACTGGATCGAAGCTGATGACCCGGCACCGGTGCAACTGATGCGCCGCCAGCCCAGCAATGCCCCCGGCATGTTGACCCGCCGCGAGTTCGTCGACTATTACGGCGAACGGTCAGGAATTAAGATCGATAATTACGACTTTTACTACACCTACGGGCTGTTTCGTCTGGCCGGTATCGTTCAGCAAATTTACTACCGCTATTACCACGGTCAGACCCAGGACAAACGCTTTGCACCGTTCGTACATATGAACGCACTGCTTGAGCAGATGAGCCTCAAGGTCATCCGCCAGTCCAGCCTTTAAGCCCGCGATAACAGGGAATCAGCATGTCCAAGACTCAATTGTTCGACCTTGACGGCAAAATCGCTTTTGTTTCCGGCGCCAGTCGCGGCATTGGTGAAGCCATCTCCAAGCTGCTGGCCCAGCAAGGTGCCCATGTGATTGTCTCGAGCCGCAAGCTCGAAGGTTGCCAGCCGGTGGCTGAAGCGATTATTGCCAATGGCGGCGCTGCGACAGCCATGGCCTGCCATATTGGTGAGATGGAGCAAATCAGTCAGACCTTTGCACGTATTCGCGAGGAGTTTGGCCGCCTCGATATTCTGGTCAACAACGCCGCGACCAACCCGCAATTTGGTAACGTCCTGGACACGGATTTGGGCGCGTTCCAGAAAACCGTGGACGTGAACATTCGTGGCTACTTCTTTATGTCGGTAGAAGCCGGCAAGCTCATGCGCGAACACGGCGGCGGCAGCATCATCAACGTGGCCTCGATCAACGGTGTCTCGCCGGGGCCATTTCAGGGCATTTATTCGATGACCAAAGCTGCGGTTATCAACATGACCAAAGTCTTTGCCAAGGAATGCGCGGGTTTCGGCATCCGCTGCAATGCGCTGCTGCCGGGCCTGACCGATACCAAGTTCGCCTCGGCACTGGTCAAGAACGACGCCATTCTCAAAGGCGCACTGCAACAGATCCCGCTCAAGCGCGTGGCCAACCCGAGCGAAATGGCCGGTGCAGTGCTGTATTTGGCCAGCGATGCGTCCAGCTACACCACGGGTGTGTCGTTGAATGTGGATGGCGGATTCTTGTCCTGATCACGCTTGCCCTGAGGTCGATCGGCAGGATGGCGATCGACCTCAACGCAGCTCTTGATAGCCGAAACATCGTGATTCAGCGCGCAGTCGTGCGCCACAGGTTTGATATACGGGTGTAACCCTGTCTTGCGGTTAGCACCAAAAGACCACGAAACTCTGTGAGCGCCGTCGCCACTCCACGTGCCGCAGCGACCCAGAATCGGGCCCGCGAGCTTTGCCCGGAAGCGGGCTGGCCAGTGACATAAGCGGCAATGGCCTCAATGCCCGCCCCCGACCAATACCCCCACGCTTGATTGAACATTCGGCTTAACCCGCCGTGGCCAGTGGCCGCAAGGTCAGGCAGTTGAATGGCGTCTACATGAGCGTCGTATACAGAAGTTGCTTGTCCAGCCCGTATGGCACTGCCTGCCGCGGCATCGTAAGCCTCAATAAGGGGCCCTACATTGGGGATTAAAGATCCGGGAATTGAACCGCTGTAAATCGCATTGGGCACCGTGGCCAAGCCATAAGCCGCGGCTGCCATCAGTGTTCTGGGGGCGCGTGCCGCCAGCGGAGTTTGCCCCCATGACACAGTCGTACCCAGACCGCGCACAACTTGTTGTCCGACCTCCCTGGAGAACGCCCGTACGTGCCCTATCAAGCGCTGTCGGGCTACAAGGTCCCATTCCTGATCAAGGTCCACGGCGCCGGCATCGTTCATGCTGGCAAACCCTCTGTCAGCAGCCGCGAATGCTGCGACACCTGCTATCGGGCTCAAGAGAGTCCAATTGCCCAATAATCCAGTGGCCATGTGCCCTAGAGCCAGCCCATCCAGCACCGCGACGGCTTGCCTCAGAACGTTATTCAAGAGACGCGTCGGTTGCCTGCCTGCAAACAGCAGCAGATCGACCCCCACCCCAAGCGCGTTGCTTGCGTAAGTTGCCAATGAGTCGCGGATGGCCGCCGAGCTTGCCGCCTGCAAAGCCGGACGAATACGCTCAGAGAAGCGTGAGGCTGCGCCGCGAAGCTGCGAAAAGCGACTGGTCGGGACCCCTAAGGCCACTTTCTTCGACGCCATCCCTTGGCTGTCGACATAACTGACGGGGTTGCCACGTGCCATTGCGTACAGGTTTAAACCATCGATGTCTGCGCCTGGATCGGCATTGATCCAGCGCCCCAGCCATGGCGCATAGTAGCGATACCCGTAGTAATACAGGCCGCTGGCATCGCGCTCTTTGCCTGAGTAACGAATGGTTTTATACGACGCTTCAACCGCGCTTTTTGCCGCCCACCAAGCGGTGCCGCCATAGGGGTAATAGGTTTCCTGACTCAGTACCCGCGCGCTGCCATCCAGCTCCAGCGTACTGCTGCCCAGGTTATCCGAAAGGCCAAAGCGTATTTGCTGATTTTCAATGCCCTCAGGGCGACCTTGTTCCCACTGCAAGATCCGGATGCTGTGCAGTGCGCCTGAGACGATAACGGTGTTCAGCCACTCGCCGGTAGCGCTGTTATGGCGGATTTCAAGACCGGGCAGGTAGCGTACTTCGCTGCGGTGGCTCTGATTTTTGGCCACGCTACGGCGGATTTTCAACACTCGCTGCCCACTGCTGTCATAGCGATAGGTTTCGTCATCGTCCTCACCGTCAGGGCGCACGACCTGGATGACACGCTGCAACTGATTGCGCACATTCCAGCTGAGTGTCTGCCCCGGCTGCAGTGCCAACTGGTTACCATTTTTATCAAACCCGCTGCCCAACCCCGGTGCCAAACCGGCCGGAACTTGCTCCACTCCGTGGTTGCTGTGGGTGGCGATGCTCATCTGCCGGGTGTAACCCGTGGCCTGGGCAGGCAGGTGTCGCAGGGCGCTCAGATTGCCGCTGGCATCGTAGCGGTAGCTTTGCCGGTAGTGACGGCACAGATTGGCCTGGGTCGAGCCAAAAGGCACCGCATCCAACAGGCCCGGCCCGCTGGCAGCGCGGGTACTCTCACGGCCCGTGGCCTCGATCAGTCGGTAAAGGCTGTCATAGCGGTAGGTGTTCTGCGCCTCGGTCCGTGTGTTGTCAAACCACTGCACCGGCTGCGCCGCGTCCCTCACGCTCAACACATTGCCAACACGGTCATAGGTGTAGCTCAAGTCTTGCAATGGCTCTTCGGCCTTGCCTGACCGATAGCAGCGCAAACGCTGCAGGCGCTGATCAAGTGCGTTGTACTCAAGCGCGCTGACGACGCCATTACCCGCGCGCTCACTCAGCACTTGCCCGGATGCGCTGTATACCCTTTGTTCAACCAGGGTTTGGGCGCTGCCGCGGGCAAGCGTAACGCTCACGCCGGTCAGCAAGCCATCCACGGCATAGCCCGTACGCTGAAGATTGCCCTTGGCATCAACCTGCTCGGCAAGTTCACCTGAGGCCTGATAACGCCAGGTACTGGCATGCCCTGCGCTGTCCTGCTGCTCGTCACTGAAGCGGCGTATTTGCTTCGACAGTTGGCCAAGTACATCGTAAGACTCAAAGCGCACATCACCTGCCGGGTCGACATGGTTGATCAGTCGGCCACAACGGTTGCGCATGGCCTCGCCGCGAGTTGACGACCCGTAGGTCAACTGCTCGACAAACACGGGGACGCTTTCGTCACTGGCTTGCTCAGCTACCCCGGTCAGGCGTAACAAATGATCGTATTCGAACGTTTGGCAAGCGCCGCGTGAGTCCCAGCGCCGGATCACCTGGCCAGAACTGCCCAGCCAACTGATCCCCTGCCCTTGGTCGACGCTGTCACTCAACAGCAGTCGGCCCGACAGTGAGTAACTCATGCGTTGGTTGGGCCTGACACTCGTGTCGTTTTCATGCAGGGCTGATAAGCGCGGATCCCACTGCTCCTTGAGCACGCCGATAGGGCTGAAGACGTGTCGGTTAGTCCGCGCCTGCACCGCCTCCTGAGCGTTTTGGCGGTAATAAGCCACTTGGCGAATACTCAGCCCGCGTGGGTCGAGCGCTATCAGCGATGGGGTGTGTTGGTGTAAAGAAGCAGACATAAGGTGTTGTCCTGAACGGCACAATAATTAAAAAGTGTAGAGATCAGGTTCCATGCCTCATGACTAATAAGGGCGCGTTTTGTATCCATATAAGTACGCTTACAGCATTTAAAGCTTCTTCGACGGCTCACTGCTGACTGCCCTGACTGTGTGCAGAGCTGTAATGTGCAGGGATTCACATAGATGCGATGACTGCGGGTACAATTCCCGGCTTTATCTCTCAACCAAGGGTTGCCAATGTCAGGGCTGGTGATGGTGCTGCGCACATGAAGGTCGTGGTTTTGGCAGGTCCGGAATCCAGCGGCAAAAGCTGGCTCGCGGCGCAGTTACAGGCTCATTTTGGTGGCGTGTTGGTGGGCGAATATGTGCGCTACTTCATTGAACAGAACCCGCGTGATACCTGCCTGGCCGACATTCCGACCATCGCTCGCGGGCAACTCGACCAGGAAGATCAGGCCCGAGCCAGGCAACCTGAATTGTTGATTCTGGATACTCACTTGTTGAGCAACATACTCTGGAGCCAAACGTTGTTTGGCGACTGCCCGGACTGGCTGGAGCCGCAGTTGCTCAGCCGTCACTACGACCTGCATTTGCTGCTGTCACCCGACGACGTCGAATGGACGCAAGACGGTCAGCGTTGCCAACCGCTGCTGGCCGAACGCAAAGCTTTTTTCAACGCCAGCCGGCAATGGCTCGAACAGCACCAGCAACCGCTGCAAGTTCTGACCGGTGATTGGAATACTCGGCAGCAACAGGCCTTTGCGGCCGTACAGCGTTTACTCGCGTAAACCCGCTGAAACACTCGCCGGGGCTTAACGCCTTATAACACTGGGGCTTAAGGCTTTTAAGCAAAACTGTAAAGAGGTTGATACATCATTGCTTTGCCAATACTGGCGTTAACACTTAATCCGACTCATATCTGAAACACTGGGCTGCGTTACCGCCAAATAAGTTCTTGCAACTTACTGTTTTGAAAGAGTTGTTTAACAACGGCACAGGTATTGCTCTGTTCTGCTTACCGTTTAAATCAACAAGAACACGAAACACGTTGGTCTGGTGAATAAAGTTCGGAGTCTGCAATGAAATCCGCTGATGCTCTCAAGCCTTTGGTTTATGCCCTCGCCGCACTGATGGCCGCTGCCGCACAACCACCGCGTCCTAACGAATTTGGTGCTTGTGCAACAACCGATAAAAAGTAGGCCGGGACACACCGAGCACTTTGGCCGCAACGCTCAGGTTATTCGAGTGGCGATGCAACACATCACACAGTGCCTGCCGTTCAGCCCGATGTTTATAGTCTTCAAGGGTCTCCATGACTTGCTGAGTCGTGGTGTGGGACTCGAGGCCCAGGTCAGCCGCTTCGATTTGTCGGCCTTCAGCCAGCACCAGGCCGCGACGGACACGGTTGGCCAGTTCGCGAACATTGCCCGGCCAGGCATGATTGCCCATCGCGATCAGGGCGCCCTCACTGAACGAGCGCGGGCGCCGGCCAGTCTCCTGGCTGTAAAAGCGGGCAAAGTGATTGGCCAGCAGGCTCAGGTCACCATGCAATTCACGCAACGGGACGGTAGAGACCTGTAACACATTGAGGCGGTAGTACAGGTCCTCGCGAAAACGGCCAGACTGGATCGCCGCTTCAAGGTTGACATGGGTGGCCGCCAAAACCCGGACATCGACGGCGATCAGTTCGCCGCCACCGACCCGTTCAATGTGTTTTTCCTGCAAAAACCGCAAGAGGTTGGCTTGCAATTCCAGCGGCAGGTCACCGATTTCATCGAGGAATAGCGTGCCACCGTTGGCCGCCTCGATACGCCCGATCTTGCGTTGGTGAGCGCCGGTAAATGCGCCCTTTTCGTGACCAAACAACTCGGATTGAATCAAATGTTCGGGAATTGCCCCGCAATTGATCGCCACAAACGGCTTGTCGTGACGCAGGGACTGATGATGCAACGTTCGCGCAACCAGCTCTTTGCCAGTACCGCTTTCACCCCGGATCAGGATCGGCGATTCGGTGGGGGCAAATTTGCCGAGCAGTTTGCGCAATTCGCGCAAGCTGCGGCTATCACCCAGTAGTTCATGCCCCTCGGTATCGACAAGGTTGACCACATGATCACGCAACCGAGCCATGCCGAATGCACGACCGAGCGTCACCTCAACCCGTGGCACATCAAAAGGCAAGGTATGGAAATCAAAGAACCACTCACAGACAAAGTCGCCGACATTTTTAAGCTTCAACACCTCTGGGCTGACGACTGCAATCCATTGCGTACCACTGCGGTTGATCATTTCCTTGAGCGGATCGGGCCGCTCCAGGTGCTCAGGCAGCAAGCGAAACAAACCGACGTCACAGGTCCGATCAATCACTGACTCCAGGCTGCAACTGTCCACCGACCAGCCGACACTCTGAAGCCCTGGTAATAACTGGTGACAATCTTCGAAAGGGTCTACTACTAACAGACGCCGAGGTGATGACATCCCAAGCATGGCTAATCCCTCGCGCCATTGAGTAAAAAGAGTCGTAGAAACAAAGTGTTGATATGGGTGAGCATAACGTTAGCAACTGGATTGGCGGTGACTTGTACCGTTTCCTTATAACGCTAATAGCCAATTAAACTTTGCCAAGCCAAAGTGACATCATGCCGTTGCAACAGCCATTTAAGCGGATGCAGGCAGCCTTTCAGAATTGATTTAAATCAATGAGGTAAAAAAAAATTAAAAAAAGTGACACGCGTGTGTGACCCGAAGCAGGTCTCAGGACATCAGTACAAGTAACCAACCGAACGGTACGCCCAGCCGACGGTTAATCATTTGATGGGCACACATGAGAGAAGACCCTATGAACGCCCCGCTCCGTTTCAACGAAGCACTTTTGATTGCCGGCCACGCCTTTGAACCTTTCCAGTGCGTTGCCTGGGCAGCGCCCGATGGCCAAGGCGAATTGAGCCTGACAGTTATTGACCGCACCAACACCCGTATTGGCCGCAAACAAATCTCGCTGAGCGCGTTGTCTGACGCCACCCAGCTGAAAAACCTGCTGGCCCAGGCCCGTACCGAATTGAGCGACGAAGGCTACGCACTGCAACCTTGGGTAATGCCGGCTTAACAACCGCCCTACTTGTAGGAGCGAGCTTGCCTCGCGATCTTTTGATTTTTTAAACGATCGCGAGGCAGTCGGTTACGCGTCGATATGCAGGTAATCGATCTGCAACTGCGCTGCCATCTGCTCAGCACGCCCCAGACGAATCGGGCCTCGCTCGATATCAATCAATACCCCCGGACAGTCCAGCTTCGGTAACGCCGGCCCTTCTTTTAAACGCCCGTCGGTGATCAGCAAAAAGCGCTGTTGCTCTTGCGGCAACTGCTTGCGACGCACTTCAAGCCAGCGCGATACCTCTTGCAACGCTTCCAGCAACGGTGTGCCGCCACCTGCCCCCAGACTCTGCAACCAGTTATCCAGCGCTTTTGAAGCCTTGGCACCGCTGACGTGCCACTGTGGTGTGTTGCCACTGGCCGTCATCACGGCAATTCGGGCACGTTGGTGGTAGGCATCTTCAAACAGTTGCGCCAACAAACCTTTGGCATCGCCCAGCGCCTGGTGCCGACGGGTTGAAGCCGAGGCATCAATGACCACCAGCCACAGTTCCTGCGCAGCACTTTTACGGCTTTTAAAAGCCAGATCGTTGCGATTCTGTGGACGGCCTCGCAACAGTGTTTGCAGCCAATCAATGGCGCCGCTGTCAGCACGGCGACTGGCGCCCTGCCGACCTTGCTCAAGGGTGCCCGACTGAGGTTTGGCATCCACCCCCGCCGTTGTACGAGGGCGAATGCCTAAGGCTTTTTTGGCCAGCTCGGCACTTCACGTCGAGCGCCCATGGCTTGCGGCTGCGCAGGCATTTCACCCCACTGGCCTTGGCCTGAACGGCTGGAGCTTCCCGCCGACTTATCCTGAGACTGAGGCTGCTCGGGGGTTGGCGCTTGTGGCGGCTGTTCGCGGCGACGATGGCGCAAGGCGAACTCGGCCACGGCATCAATGTCTTCGAGGCTGATTGCCGTTGCCCCCCGCCATGCGGCATGCGCCCTCGCGGCACGCAGCCAGACCAGGTCGGCGCGCATGCCATCCACGCCTGCAGCGAAGCAGCGTTCAGTAATAATGGCCAGCGAGTCATCGTCCAGTGCAATGCCCTGCAAACTCTTGCGGGCCTGCTGGCAGCGCTGGCGCAAAGTCTCTTGTGCCTGTTCCCAGTGCGCGCAGAAACCCTGCGGGTCGCTGTCAAAGGCCAGCCGGCGACGGATGATTTCACTGCGTTCAGCCGGCTGCGGCTGCCCGTTCATGGCCACGTTCAGGCCAAAACGGTCGAGCAATTGCGGGCGTAGTTCACCTTCTTCGGGGTTCATGGTGCCGATCAGCACAAAGCGCGCCGGGTGACGATGGGAAATGCCGTCACGCTCCACCACATTGATGCCGCTGGCCGCAACGTCCAAGAGCACGTCCACCAGATGATCGGCCAGCAGATTGACTTCATCGACATACAGCACGCCGCCATCAGCCTTGGCCAACACGCCGGGTGAAAACTGCGCCTTGCCTAGGCCCAGTGCAGCGTCCAGATCAAGGGTGCCCACCAGCCGCTCTTCGGTGGCGCCCAGCGGCAAGGTGACAAATGGCCCGCTGGCCAGCACATCCGCCAGGCCGCGGGCCAAGGTTGATTTGGCCATGCCACGCGGGCCTTCGATCAACACACCGCCGATTTTCGGGTCAATCGCCGTCAGGCACAGCGCCAGTTTCAATGAATCCGCGCCAACCACCGCCGACAGCGGGAAATGCGGGGTGTCCGTCATGGGTTGAGCCCTTTCAAAAGTCAGTCTTCTTCAATGTCCAGCAACAGGTTTTCCAGCGCCTCGCGGTAGTCGCCCGGTTCGCTCCAGAGCCCGCGCTGCTGGGCTTCCAGCAGGCGTTCGGTCATGTCGCGCAAGGCATGCGGGTTGTGTTGCTGGACGAAATCACGGGTGTTCGGGTCGAGCAAATAGGCATCTGCGAGCAACGCGTACTGGTGGTCGTCGATCAATTGGGTGGTCGCGTCAAACGCGAACAGGTTGTCGAGCGTCGCTGCCATCTCGAACGCACCTTTGTAGCCGTGACGCTTTACCCCTTCGATCCACTTTGGATTCGCGGCACGGGAACGAATCACCCGATTCAACTCTTCCTTGAGAGTGCGTACTTTCGGCAAGTCCGGCTGGCTGTGATCGCCATGGTAACTGGCGGCCGTCGTACCGCTCAGGCTCTCGACGGCCGCCAGCATGCCGCCCTGGAACTGGTAATAGTCGTTGGAATCGAGCAAGTCATGCTCGCGGTTGTCCTGGTTCTGTACCACCGCCTGCACCTGGCTCAAGCGCTGGGCAAACTGCCCGCGAGCAGCGGTGCCTTCATCGGCGCCACCATAGGCGTAGCCGCCCCAGTTGAGGTAAACCTCGGCCAGGTCTTCGCGGCTTTGCCACAGACGCCCGTCAATCGCGTTTTGCACGCCAGCGCCATAGGCACCCGGCTTGGCACCAAAAATGCGCCAGCCCGCCTGCCGCGCGGCAAGTTCCGGCGCCAGGCCGTCCCGTTCAAGCTGTTCGCGTTCGCTGCGCACTTTGGCCGCCAGCGGGTTGAGGTCATCCGGTTCATCCAGCGCAGCCACCGCCTGTACCGCCGCATCAAACAGGCGGATCAGGTTGGCAAAGGCGTCCCTGAAGAACCCTGAGACCCGCAAGGTCACGTCTACCCGAGGCCGGTCGAGCAAGCTGACCGGCAAAATCTCGAAGTCATCGACGCGCTGACTGCCCGTGGCCCAGACCGGGCGCACGCCCATCAGCGCCATGGCCTGGGCGATGTCATCGCCGCCCGTGCGCATGGTCGCCGTGCCCCACACTGACAACCCCAGTTGCCGCAAGTGATCGCCATGGTCTTGCAGGTGACGTTCAAGAATCAGGTTGGCTGACTGAAAGCCAATCCGCCACGCAGTGGTCGTGGGCAGGTTGCGCACATCGACTGAAAAAAAGTTACGCCCGGTGGGCAGTACATCCAGACGCCCGCGACTCGGCGCGCCACTGGGTCCCGCTGGTACAAAACGCCCGTTCAGGGCATCCAGCAAACCTTGCATCTCTGCCGGCCCACACGCGTCCAGACGCGGTGCGACAACATCCAGCAAAGCATCAAAAATCGAGCGCACTTCAGCCCATTGCTCACTGCCCGGCAACTGCAAGCAGCCGTCCAGCGCTTGCTCGATTAACTGTGCGGCGTACAGCTCAAGACGCTCACGGGTGTCGCCTGCGGTGCGCCACAGCGCCTCGCTGACGGCTTGCAGCTCAGGTGGCTGACGCTGGGTCCAGGGTTCGGCCAGCGCACAGTCCAGCGGGTCGAAACCCAGTTCAAAGGCTTTGGCCAATGCGCGCAACAGGCTTGATTGGGCGCCACGACCATCGCCACGGGGGATGCGCAGCAACGCCAGCAAGGTGTCGATACGCAGCCGCCCGGCCGGGGATTCGCCGAAAATATGCAGCCCGTCGCGGATTTGCGACTCTTTGAGGTCGCACAAATAGGTGTCCAGACGCGGCAACCAAATAGCCGCATCGGCGTCGCTGTCGAGGTTGTCGTCCAGTTGCAGCTCGCGATCAATGTGGGTGTCGCGCACCAGCTTGAGAATATCGCCCTGCAATTCACGGGCGCGGCGCGGGTCGAGCAACTGCGCCTCGTAATATTCATCGGCCAGCAGTTCCAGATCACGCAGCGGGCCGTAGGTTTCGGCGCGGGTCAGCGGCGGCATCAGGTGGTCGATGATCACCGCCTGGGTGCGCCGCTTGGCCTGTGCGCCCTCGCCCGGATCGTTGACGATAAACGGGTAAACATTGGGCAGCGGGCCGAGTATCGCATCCGGCCAGCAGTGCTCGGACAGGCCGACGCCTTTGCCCGGCAACCATTCCAGGTTGCCGTGTTTGCCCACGTGCACCACGGCATGGGCGCCATAGGTGTGGCGCAACCAGAAGTAGAACGCCAGATACCCGTGCGGCGGCACCAGATCCGGGTCGTGATACACCGCGCTGGCGTCCACCTGATAACCACGGGCAGGCTGAATGCCGACAAAGGTCAAACCAAAACGCAGCCCGGCAATCATCATGCGGCCACTGCGAAACATCGGATCGTTGTGCGGCGTGCCCCAGCGCTCGTTCACGGCCTGGCGATTGGCTTCGGGCAACTGATTGAACATTGCCCAGTACTCATCCAGGCCCAGACTCTGATGGCAGGGCCGCAGGTCCAGGCTGTCCAGATCGTTACTGACCCCGCCCAATAGCGCTTGAATCAACGCTGTGCCCGACGCGGGCAAGTCGTCTTGCAGCGGATAACCCTGAGCCTGTAACGCGCGCAATATATTCAGCGCCGCCGCCGGGGTATCAAGCCCCACGCCATTGCCGATGCGACCATCTCGGGTCGGGTAATTGGCCAGAATCAGGGCAATGCGTTTTTGCGCGTTGGGTACGCGGGCCAATTCGACCCAGCGCCGTGACAGCTCGGCGACAAAGTCCATACGCTCGGGCTGTGCGCGGTAGCACACCACGTCTGACTGGCTGCGCTCACTGCGCCAGGCCAGGTCTTTGAAACTGATGGGGCGGCTGATAATTCGCCCATCCAGCTCGGGCAAGGCAATGTGCATCGCCAAGTCCCGCGGGCCCAGGCCTTGCTCGCTGTCGCGCCAGCCGGGCTCATTGTCTTGAGCGCAAATCGCCTGGATCACCGGGATATTGCGCCGGAACGGCCGCAGATGCGGCGCTTCCGGGCTGGATTGGGCAAAACCGGTGGTGTTCAGGATGACCCCGGCGTCGACCTCATCGAGCAGATCTTGTACCACCGCCAGGCAGCCCGGCTCTTTAAGGCTGGCCACCGCCATCGGCAAAGGGTTAAGCCCGGCCGCCTGTAAGCGCTGGCAAAACACATCGACAAATGCGGTATTGGCCGCCTGCAAGTGCGAGCGATAGAACAATAACGCCGCTACCGGCTGCCCGGCCTGCCAATCGGCTTGCCAGTGGGCAAGTTCGGCGCTGCCGTGCTGCGGGTGGTAGATGGCCGTACGCGGCAAGGTCTGTGGCTCGCCCCATGGATAATCGCGCCCCAGCCACAGGCTGGCCAGGCAACGATAGAGTTGCAGCGCGTTAGCACGGCCGCCCTGGCGTAAAAAGTGCCACAGGCGCTCGGCGTGTTCGGCGGGTACGTTGCACAACGCGCTGAGCTCCGGGTCGGGACGGTCATCGCCCGGCACCAGAATCAAAGTCACGCCGCGCTCGGCCAACTGCATCAACCGCTCGATGCCATAGCGCCAGTAACCAATCCCGCCGTGCAATGACAGCAGAATCACTTTGGCGTGTTGCAGCACCTGATCGACATACAGATCGACCGAGCCGTGGTTTTGCACCTGCATCGGGTTAGCCAGACGCAGGCTTGGATAATCTTCAGGCAACTGCTGCGCGGCGTCCGCGAGCAGTGCCAGGCTTGAATCACCGCTGCACAGGATCACCAGCTCGGCGGGTGTCTGGCCTAGGTCGGCAATGTTGTCGTCCGATACAAAGCCACCGGGCTGGGTCCTGAGCAAATGCATGGCTTAAGCGCCCAACGCTGTACGCAGTGTGGACTCGAGCAAGGCTGCGTCCAGGTCCTGACCGATCAGCACCAGTTTGGTGGTGCGTGCTTCGTCGCTGCCCCAAGCGCGGTCGAAGTGCTTGTCAAAACGCGTGCCCACGCCCTGAATCAGCAAGCGCATCGGTTTGCCAGGAATGGCGGCAAAGCCTTTAACGCGCAGGATGTCGTGTTTGACAACCAGCTCGGTGAGCGCATCCAGCAACTGGCGCTCTTCTGCTTGTGGCAGCTCGATGGAGATCGAGTCAAAGGCGTCGTGGTCGTGATCGTCGTGGTCATCATCGCCATCGTGGTGATGGTCGTGATGGCTGTGGCGGCTGTCGATATGGTCTTCAGAGCCGGCACCCAGGCCCAAGAGCACGTCCAGCGGCAAGCGACCGCTGCTGGCTTCGATGATTTTTACCGCCGGTGGCAGTTCTTCAGCGACTTCGGCACGGACTTTGGCCAGGTCTTCGGGGTTGATCAGGTCGGTTTTGTTAAGGATCACCAGGTCTGCGCTGGCCAGTTGGTCAGCAAACAGTTCGTGCAATGGCGATTCGTGGTCCAGGTTCGGATCGAGTTTGCGCTGTGCATCGACCTGGTCCGGGAAGGCGGCGAAGGTGCCACGGGCAACGGCCGGGCTGTCAACCACGGTGATGACCGCGTCAACGGTGCAGGCGCTACGGATTTCTGGCCACTGGAAGGCTTGAACCAACGGCTTTGGCAGGGCCAGGCCCGAGGTTTCGATGAGGATGTGGTCGATGTCGCCGCGACGGGCAACCAGTTCGCGCATGACCGGGAAGAACTCCTCCTGCACGGTGCAGCACAGGCAGCCGTTGGCCAGTTCGTACACGCGGCCGTTGGCTTCTTCTTCGGTGCAACCGATGGAGCATTGCTTGAGGATTTCACCGTCGATGCCCAGCTCGCCGAATTCGTTGACGATCACGGCAATGCGACGACCTTGAGCGTTGTCCAGCATATGGCGCAGCAAGGTGGTTTTGCCCGACCCGAGAAAGCCGGTAACGATAGTGACGGGGGTTTTGGCCAGTGTTTTCATCGGATGCCCTTTGGCAAAGCGGCGGGCATGCGGGACGAGAACCGCCCGGTGTGCGCGGTTACTCTTCGCCACCGGATCACCCCGCCCGGTTGAAGTAAGAATCTGGTACGAGGCAGGTCTCCTGGCTTACGGCTGGAAGTCCGCCAGCGGCTGACCTCTGCCCTGCGCCTTCCCGCTGAATCAGCAGTGGCCTGGCAGGGTTATTGACCGTTTACAGTTGCGGGGGCAGCCGCGGCATACCGCGTTCCCGTCTTAGCTTCGCGTTGCGAAGAACCTCGAAAGTGCAAGGCTACGCAGTGCTTTGTAACAGGTCAATGTTGAGGTAGTTGTCCACTCCCACAATCGAGTTGGTCATACACAACCGACTGGGCGACAATTGCGGCTTTTTTCAGCCTCCACGCGCTCCAAGGATCTGCTCATGTCGTTACCCCGCCCTACCCACGTCCTGATCATTGGCTACGTGTGGCCCGAGCCACGCTCCTCGGCGGCAGGCGGGCATATGATGCAAATCATCGAGAGCTTCTTGCAGGAAGGCTGGCACATCACCTTCAGCAGCCCCGCCGGGATTGGCGAACACAAGGCAGATCTGGCGGCCTTGGGCATTGCTGAGGTTGCTATCGAGTTGAACAACAGCAGCTTTGATGCCTTTATCAGTGAACTGGCCCCGGATATCGTGTTGTTTGACCGCTTCATGATGGAGGAGCAGTTCGGCTGGCGGGTCGAAAAGCACTGTCCGAATGCCCTGCGGGTGCTGGAAACCTCAGACCTGCAAAGCCTGCGTGATGCTCGCCACCTGCAACTCAAGGCTCACTTAAAAGATCATCCCGAGCAGGATGACTTCAGTCGCCTGTTTGCGCCCTCGCCCGTGCAGACCTTCGAACACATGGCCGATGCCGATCTGGCGCAGCGAGAAATTGCCGCCATCTATCGCAGCGACCTCAACCTGATGATCTCCGAATACGAGATTGATCTGCTGGTCGAGCAATTCCACGTGCCCGCCGCCTTGTTGCACTGGTGCCCGCTGATGGTCGACAAGGTGCCGACCGAGTTCGTGCCGTTTGAGCAGCGCCAGCACTTCTTAAGCATTGGCAACTTTCGCCATGCGCCCAACTGGGACGCGGTGCTATGGATGAAAACTCAGGTCTGGCCGCTGATCCGCCAGCAGTTGCCCGATGCCCAGTTGCATATCTATGGTGCCTACACGCCGCCCAAAGCCACGGCCTTGCATAACCCCAAGCAAGGTTTTCACGTGTTGAACTGGGCCGAAGACGCGCTGGCGGTAATGAGCAGCGCCCGCATCTGCCTCGCGCCGCTACGCTTTGGCGCCGGGATCAAAGGCAAAATTGCCGACGCCATGCTCTGCGGCACCCCCAACGTAACCACCCCGATCGGCGCCGAAGGCATGCACGGTGACATGCCGTGGGCTGGAGCCATTGAACAGAGTGCCAGTGCCATTGCTGCCGCCGCGGTTGAGCTGTATCAAAACCTGCAGGCCTGGCAACACGCCCAGCAAAACGGCCAGGCACTGCTCCAGGCGCGCTACCTGCAAAGTGACCATGGCCCGGCGCTGGTGAAACGGATCAACGCGTGCCGCGCCGGGCTTGAGCAGCATCGGCGCAACAACTTCACCGGCGCCATGCTGCGTCATCACCAGCATAAAAGTACGCAATACATGTCGCAGTGGATCGAGGCGAAAAACAGCGCCAAGCCACTCACCTCATAAGTCGGGTGCAAGGCGCCGACGCAGCAAGTAGGTGTCCATGATCCAGCCTTTGCGTTGTCTCGCGACTTCGCGGGTGTGTTTGATCTGCTCGCACACGTCGGCGAGCTTGCCGGCAATCAGGATTTCATCCGCGGTGCCCAGGTAAGCGCCCCAATAGATGTCGAGGTTTTCCTGGGTAAACCTTTGAAACGCGCAGTGGGCATCAAGCATCACCACCACGTTGTCCAGGTCTGCGGCGGTCAGCCGTCGCCCGGTGGTGATACGAATCGGCTGGCCAATACCGTTCAAGGGCACGCGATGGCGTGCGGCCAATGCCTGCACACTGCTGATGCCGGGGATCACTTCATAGTCGAAGCCGATACAGCCATTCGCCCGCACTCGCTCCAGAATACGCAACGTACTGTCATACAACCCCGGCTCTCCCCATAACAGGAACGCTCCGGACTCGCCCTCGGCCAGTTCATCTTCAATCAGACGCTGGAACACCTCAGCGCGCTGCTCATGCCAGTCTTCCACGCCCTGGGTGTACGAAGGCGTCGAGCTGTCACGTTGGGGATCACTGACCTGCACCACCCGGTAGGCGGGTTCGCGGATGTAACGCTCGCAAATTTCCAGGCGCAGACGCACCAGATCTTCAGTGGTCTGGCCCTTATCCAGCACAAAAAAAACCGATGCGCGGTTAAGGGCGTTAATCGCCTGAACGGTGATGTGCTCCGGGTCACCCGCGCCGATGCCGATCAGTAACAGTGTTTTCATTGAACCAGGCCCTTTGCGTACAGATCGTCGCCTCAATTGCGACGGAGTAATAACCGTAGCTGGTAGGAATTTAGATAAGGCGGCATGATCGCCCCATAACAATCCGAATAAGCGCGAAATCATGACGCGACTCGCCAGAGCTACCGACCCTTCCTACGAACTGATGGACGACCATAACGGCTTGTCGATCATTTATCGCCAGCATGGTTTCCCTTGCCCCTTGGTCCGCTGGCACTTCCACAAGGAGTACGAGCTGCACCTGATTATGGCCAGCAGCGGCAAAGTGTTTGTCGGCGACTATATCGGCAATTTTTACCCTGAAACACTGTTTCTGACCGGGCCTAACCTGCCCCACAACTGGATCAGCCAGGTGGGCGAGGATGAAGTGGTGCCCCTGCGCGACATGCTGGTCAACTTCACCGATGAAATGCTCGAGAACGCGAGCACGGTGTTTACCGAGCTGAAAGCCCTGACCCCGATGCTTGAGCGGGCGCAGTACGGCATCGAGTTTCGTTGCGCAAAAACCGTTCGCCGGGCGGTCGACCTGATGCAGGCCATTGCTGACGCCACCGGCACCACCCGCCTGGGGCATTTTTTGATCCTGCTGCAGTTGCTGGCCGACTGCGACGATTATCAGTTGTTGTCTGGCGTGACGGCCGGGCACTTGGCTGACGAGCAGACCATCGATCGTACCAACCGCGCCGTGGATTATATTTTTACTCACTACGCCCGCGAGCTGACCCTTGAAGAAGTGGCTGCGTACATGGGCATGAAACCGACCTATTTCTCCCGGGTGTTCAAACAGGCCACCGGGCGTTGTTTTATCGAGTTTGTGAACCGTTTACGCATCAGCAAATCCTGCGAGTTGCTGACCGATGGCGAAAAAGCCGTCACAGACGTCTGTTTTGAGTCCGGATTCAACAATATTTCCAACTTCAATCGGCGTTTTCAGCAGCTCAAAGGCATGACTCCATCACACTATCGGCGCCTTGCCGTCCAGCGTTTAACCGAGCAAAACCAGCCGCTGCCGGGTGAACGCCAGCGCAGTGCAAAATAGTATCGGTTCAAGTGTTTCCAAAGCTTTGTCACGACGGTGATTGAGGGCTGTAATCAGCCCACGTGCAGGTCTCTGGGCCGGCAGCTATAAAAACAATAACCGTCCTTCAAAAGCCGCCTGGCCGATGAAGAGGAGTGCTCAATGAATATTCCTGTCAAAGCGTTATGTGTGGCGACTTGCATGACCCTCAGCGGCATCGCCTTGGGCGCGCAAACCCTGACCATCGCCACGGTCAACAACAGCGACATGATCCGTATGCAAAAGCTCGCGAAAACCTTCGAGAGCGAACACCCCGATATCAAACTCAACTGGGTCGTCCTTGAAGAGAACGTCCTGCGCCAGCGCCTGACCACCGATATTGCGACCCAGGGCGGCCAGTTCGACGTCCTGACCATTGGCATGTACGAAGCCGCACTGTGGGGTGCCAAAGGCTGGCTCGAACCCATGACCGACTTGCCCGCCACGTACGCCATAGAAGACGTGTTCCCGTCTGTACGTGATGGCTTGTCAGTCAACGGCACGCTCTACGCCCTGCCGTTTTACGCCGAAAGCTCCATGACCTACTACCGCACCGACCTGTTCAAAGAGGCAGGTCTGACCATGCCTGAGCACCCGACCTGGGAACAGATTGCCGGTTTTGCCAAACAACTGAACAAACCCGATAAGGAGCAATACGGTATTTGTCTGCGCGGCAAAGCGGGTTGGGGCGAGAACATGGCCCTGATCGGCACCGTGGCCAACGCCTATGGCGCGCGCTGGTTCGATGAGAAGTGGCAGCCAGAATTTACCGGCCCTGAATGGAAGAACGCCCTGAACTTCTACGTCAAAACAATGAAGGAGTCCGGCCCTCCGGGTGCTACCAGTAATGGTTTTAACGAAAACCTGGCACTGTTCAACAGCGGTAAATGCGCGATCTGGGTTGACGCCAGCGTCGCCGGGTCATTTGTCACTGACAAAACCCAAAGCAAAGTTGCTGACCATGTCGGCTTCACCTTTGCCCCGCAGCAAGTCACCGACAAAGGCAGCGCCTGGCTTTACTCCTGGGCACTGGCCATTCCCACCAGCTCCAAAGCCAAAGACGCCGCAAAAACCTTCAGCACCTGGGCAACGTCCAAGGAGTACGGCGCTTTAGTGGCTGAGAAAGACGGCATCGCCAACGTACCGCCGGGCACGCGCAACTCGACCTACACCGACGCTTACCTGCAGGCCGCGCCGTTTGCCAAGGTCACGCTGGAGTCGCTCAAAGCCGCCAACCCCAAAGACCCGACCCTCAAGCCGGTGCCTTACGTGGGCATCCAGTTGGTGACGATCCCTGAGTTCCAGGCCATCGGCACCCAGGTCGGCAAATTGTTTTCGGCGGCGCTGATTGGCCAGACCACGGTGGACCAAGCCTTGGCTGCCGCGCAGCAATCCACTGAGCGCGAAATGAAACGTGCGGGCTATCCCAAGTAGTCGACCCAACGCCAAAAACTTGTGGGAGCGGGCTTGCTCGCGATACAGGCAACTCGGCACACCTGATTCACTGAGGTGATGCGATCGCGAGCAAGCCCGCTCCCACAAACGCTTTGCGTTATTATTCAGGTATTTACCATGACAACTTCGACTGTTACGACAGCGATTGACGCCCCGCCGCAGGTGCGTAAATCACGGCTGCTCAACCCCGGCTGGTTTCTGGTCTCGCCCTCTGTGGCGTTGTTGCTGCTGTGGATGATCGTGCCACTGGGCATGACCCTGTACTTTTCGCTGATCCGCTACAACTTGCTCTACCCCGGCGAAAACCAGTTTGTGGGGCTGGAAAACTTCACCTACTTCCTGACCGACTCGGGCTTTTTGCCGGGCGCCACCAACACCTTGCTGCTGGTCGGCAGCGTGCTGTTGATCAGCGTGGTCTTCGGCGTGTTGATCAGCGCCTTGCTGGAAGCCACTGAGTTCATGGGCCGCGGCGTTGTCCGGATATTGCTCATTTCTCCCTTTTTCATCATGCCCACGGTGGGCGCGCTGATCTGGAAAAACCTGATTTTCCACCCTGTATCCGGGGTTCTCGCGGCCGTCTGGAAGTTCTTCGGCGCCCAGCCGGTTGACTGGTTGGCGCATTACCCGCTGCTGTCGATCATCATCATTGTTTCGTGGCAGTGGTTGCCGTTCGCCATTTTGATCCTGATGACCGCCATGCAGTCGCTGGACCAGGAGCAAAAAGAAGCCGCCCGCCTCGATGGCGCAGGGCCGATTGCGATTTTCTGGCACCTGACCCTGCCGCATCTGGCCCGCCCGATTGCCGTGGTGGTGATGATTGAAACCATCTTCCTGCTGTCGGTGTTCGCCGAAATCTTCACCACCACCAACGGCGGCCCCGGCTACGCCTCGACCAACCTTGCCTACCTGATCTACAACCAGGCACTGGTGCAGTTCGACGTCGGCATGGCGTCGGCCGGTGGGTTGATCGCCGTGGTTATCGCCAACATCGCCGCCATTATTCTGGTGCGCATGTTGGGCAAAAACCTGACAGACAAGTCGTGAGGATCACGTGATGACACTCCAACAATCCCGCCGTCTGCAAAGCGTGCTGCTCGGCACCCTGGCCTGGGCCATCGCGATCCTGATTTTCTTCCCGATCTTCTGGATGGTGCTGACCAGCTTCAAGACCGAACTCGACGCGTTTGCCTCGCCGCCGCAGTTTATCTTCACCCCGACCCTGGAAAACTACCTGCACATTGAGCAGCGCAGTGGCTACTTTCACTTTGCCTGGAACTCGGTGGTGATCTCGTTCACCGCGACCCTGCTGTGCATGTTGATCGCGATCCCGGCCGCCTACTCCATGGCGTTCTACGAGACCAAGCGCACCAAAGGCACGCTGCTGTGGATGCTCTCCACCAAGATGCTGCCGCCGGTGGGCGTGCTGATGCCGATTTACCTGTTGGCCAAAACTTTCGGCCTGCTCGACACCCGCGTCGCGCTGATCATCATCTACACCTTGATCAACCTGCCGATTGTGGTCTGGATGATTTACACCTACTTCAAGGACATCCCCAAAGACATCCTCGAAGCCGCCCGGCTGGACGGCGCCACCCTGTGGCAAGAGGTGATTCGCGTGCTGCTGCCCATCAGCAAGGGTGGCCTGGCGTCGACCTTGTTGCTGTCGCTGATTCTGTGCTGGAACGAAGCCTTCTGGTCGCTGAACCTGACGTCCTCCAGCGCTGCACCGCTGACCGCCCTGATCGCCTCTTATTCAAGCCCTGAAGGGTTGTTCTGGGCCAAATTGTCGGCCGTCTCGACCCTTGCCTGCGCGCCGATCCTGATTTTCGGCTGGATCTGCCAGAAGCAACTGGTGCGCGGCTTGTCTTTCGGCGCTGTTAAATAAAAATAACGACTGGAGGCTCATCATGGCCAACCTGAAAATCAAGAATTTGCAAAAAGGTTTCGAAGGGCTAACGATCATCAAGGGCATTGACCTTGAAGTGAATGACCGGGAATTCGTGGTGTTTGTCGGCCCGTCGGGCTGCGGTAAATCGACTCTGCTGCGCCTGATTGCCGGGCTTGAAGAAGTCACCGGCGGGACCATCTCCCTGGACGGACGTGACATCACCGAAGTCAGCCCGGCCAAGCGTGACCTGGCGATGGTGTTCCAGACCTACGCGCTGTACCCGCACATGACCGTGCGCAAGAACATGTCGTTTGCCCTTGATCTGGCGGGCGTGCCCAAGGCCGACGTTGAGAAAAAGGTCAACGAAGCGGCGCGCATCCTTGAACTGGCGCCCTTGCTCGAGCGCAAGCCCAAGCAGTTGTCTGGCGGGCAACGCCAGCGCGTGGCTATTGGCCGGGCGATTGTGCGCAATCCGAAGATTTTCCTGTTTGACGAGCCGCTGTCCAACCTTGATGCAGCACTGCGGGTGCAAATGCGCCTGGAACTGGCGCGCCTGCATCAGGAACTGCAAGCCACCATGATTTACGTGACACACGATCAGGTTGAAGCCATGACCCTGGCCGACAAGGTGGTGGTGCTCAACGCCGGTAAAATCGAACAGGTCGGCTCGCCGCTGGAGCTGTATCACCACCCGGTCAATCTGTTTGTCGCAGGCTTTCTCGGCACGCCGAAAATGGGCTTTTTGAAAGGCAAAATCAGCCGCCTCGATAGCCAAAGCTGCGAAGTCGCGCTGGAGGCGGGCACGCGCATTCAACTGCCATTGAGCGGCCCTTCGCTGAGCCTGGGCAGCGAGGTGACATTGGGCATTCGCCCCGAGCACCTGAATTTGGCCAAGCCCGGTGACTGCACCCTGACGGTCACCGCTGACGTCGGCGAGCGCCTGGGCAGCGACACCTATTGCCATGTGATCACTGCCTGTGGCGAACCCCTGACCATGCGTATTCGCGGTGACATGGCGAGCCAGTACGGCGAGCAATTGCACCTGCATCTGGACAGTGAACATTGCCATTTATTTGATGCCCAAGGGCTGGCCATTAGCCGTTCCTTGCGTGCTGCTGCCTGACTCTGACGCGCTTTTTTTGAGATCGCACCCATGAAATTGAACCGTCGTAACCTCGACAACCTGACCCCAAAAGTGGCCAAGCCAACCTACCTCGACAGCGACACGCAGCACGGCATCGCGCACTTCGGGGTCGGCGGCTTTCACCGCGCGCATCAGGCGTTTTATACCGATGCGCTGATGGATCAAGGGCGCGATCTGGATTGGAGCATCTGCGGTATCGGCCTGCGCCCCGAGGACCGCAAAGTGCGTGACGACCTGGCCGGCCAGGACTACCTCTATACCTTGTTCGAACTGGGCGACAGCGACGACACACAAAGTCGCATCATCGGCTCGATCAGCGACATGCTGCTGGCCGAAGACAGCATCCAGGCGGTGATCGACAAACTGGCCAGCCCGCATATTCGCATTGTCTCGCTGACCATCACCGAAGGTGGCTACTGCATCGACGACAGCACTGGCGAATTTATGGCTCATCTGCCGCAAATTCAGCAGGACCTGGCCCAGCCGCACGCACCGCGCACGGTATTTGGCGTGTTGTGTGCCGCCCTCGCCCAGCGCCGCGCCAACAACACCCCGGCCTTTACCGTGATGTCGTGCGATAACTTGCCGCATAACGGCAATGTAGCCCGCAAAGCCCTGCTGGCCTTCGCCGCATTGAGCAACCCGGACTTGCATGACTGGATCGCCGCCAACGTCAGCTTCCCCAATGCCATGGTCGACCGCATCACGCCCATGACCAGCAATGCCCACCGCTTGCAACTGCACGACCAGTTGGGCATCGACGATGCCTGGCCGGTGGTGTGCGAACCGTTTATTCAATGGGTGCTGGAGGACAAGTTCAGCAACGGCCGCCCCGCCTGGGAAACGGTGGGCGTGCAGCTCACCGATGACGTTACGCCCTATGAAGAAATGAAGATCAAACTGCTCAACGGCAGCCATCTGGCGCTGACGTACTTGGGCTTTTTGAAGGGCTATCGCTTCGTCCACGACACCATGAACGACCCGCTGTTTGTGGCGTACATGCGTGCCTATATGGACAAAGACGTCACCCCGCAACTGGCGCCCGTGCCGGGTATTGACCTTGCAGCCTACAAAAACACGCTGGTGCAGCGCTTCTCCAATCAGGCGATTGCCGACCAATTGGAGCGCGTGTGCTCTGACGGCTCGTCGAAATTCCCCAAATTTACCGTGCCGACAATCAATCGCCTGATTGCCGACGGCGCTGAATTGAAGCGTGCAGCCCTGGTGGTCGCAGCGTGGGCGTTGTACCTCAAGGGGGTTGATGAAAACGGGCAAACCTATGCCATTCCGGACCCGCGGGCTGAATTCTGCCAGGCGTTGGTGGCTGACGACGAACTGATCGTGCAGCGCCTGCTGGGGGTTGAGGAGATTTTTGGCACGGCAATCGCGCAGTCGGCCGAGTTTGTGGCGGCGTTTGAGTGGTGCCTCAACAGTTTGCGTGAAGTGGGCGTGAGCGGGACGCTGGAGAGTCTGGCGCGGCTGTAAAATCACCCTGTGGCCGCAGTGCGGTCCGCAGGGCCGCCGTTTGGGGTCGCTGCGCAACCCATCGCAGCCTCGTACCTCGTCAGCGGCTACATGCACTACAAGGCTATGTCTCAATGAAACATCTATATCTGGGCATCGATTGCGGCACCCAGGGCACAAAAGCCCTGGTCCTCGACAGCCAGTCCGGCCAGGTGCTGGGGCTGGGGGCTGCCGCTCACACATTAATCCAGGGCGAAAACGGGCGTCGCGAGCAAGACATCGGGCAATGGCTAGAGGCCTTGCAGATCGCCACCCGCCAGGCCCTGGACAACGCCGGGGTCAGCGGCCTGCAGATTCAAGGCATTGGCGTCAGCGGCCAACAGCACGGGCTGGTATTGCTGGACGCAGAGGGTAACGTCCTGCGCCCGGCCAAACTCTGGTGTGACACCGAGTCCAGCGCCGAAAACCAACAACTGCTGGACTGGCTGGGCGGTGATGGCGGGTCGCTGGAGCGCCTGGGGCTGGTGATTGCACCGGGTTATACCGTGTCCAAACTGCTCTGGACACGCCGTCACCATCCGCAGGTACTTGAACAGGCCGCGCATATTCTGCTGCCCCACGACTACCTGAACTTCTGGCTGACGGGGCGCTATTGCAGTGAATATGGCGACGCTTCCGGCACCGGCTATTTCAATGTGCGAACCCGCCAGTGGGACCTCGGCATCTTGCGCCATATCGACCCCAGCGGGCGTCTGGAACAGGCGCTGCCGCAGTTGCTGGAACCCCATCAAGCGGTCGGCACACTGCGCCCGCACGTCGCCCACTTGCTGGGCCTTAACCCGAATGCCGTGGTGTCCAGCGGAGGCGGCGACAACATGCTGGGCGCCATCGGTACGGGCAATATCAGCCCGGGGATCATCACCATGAGCCTCGGCTCGTCGGGCACCGTGTACGCATTTAATGCGCAAGCGCAGGTCAGCCCGGATGCCTCGGTGGCGAGCTTTTGTTCCTCCAGCGGCGGCTGGCTGCCGCTGATTTGCACCCTCAACCTGACCAACGCCACCAGCGCTGTTCGTGAATTGTTCGGGTTGTCCGTCGAGGTCTTTAACACGCTGGCCAGCCAGGCCCCGATTGGCGCCGACGGGGTCAGCATGCTGCCGTTTTTGAACGGTGAACGGGTGCCTGCCCTGCCCCATGCCACCGGCAGTGTTCAGGGCCTGACCCTGACCAACATGACCCAGGCCAACCTGTGCCGCGCCGCCATCGAAGGCACCACCTTTGGTTTGCGTTACGGTCTGGACTTATTGCGCCGTAACGGCCTGCAAAGCCAGGCCATCCGCCTGGTTGGCGGCGGCTCCAAAAGCGCACTGTGGCGCCAGATGGTGGCCGACATCATGAATACCCCGGTGGTCTGTACCGAACAAAGCGAAGCGGCGGCACTGGGGGCGGCCATTCAGGCGGCATGGTGTGTCAGCGCAGGTGCCGAGACCCTTGAAGACCTCTGCCAACGTTGCGTGCGGCTAGAGTCAAACAGCCAGACACACCCCGACCCGACCCATGTCCTCGCCTATGAACAGGCTTATCAGCGCTACCGAGAGCAGGTAAGCGCCTTAACCGAGTGAGACTTATGTACCTGGTATGCGGTGAAGCGTTATTTGATTTTTTTGCCCAGGCGGACACGGCCGGCTTGCCGAATAAAGTCGGCTTTAATGCGATTGCCGGTGGTTCGCCCTTCAACGTGGCCGTAGGCTTGCGTCGACTGGGCGTCGAAGCCGGGTTGTTTGCCGGGCTTTCAACGGACTATCTGGGCAAACGCCTGAAACAGGTCCTGCTCAACGAAGGCGTGGCGGATCAGTATTGGTGGGAGATCGATGCCCCCACCACCCTGGCCATGGTCGCGCTGGATGCCAATGGCGTGCCCAACTATAGCTTTCGCGGAGAAGGCTGTGCCGACCGGCAACTGCACGTGCAGCACCTGCCAACGTTGGGGCCGCAAGTACGTGGTGTGCACGTCGGCTCGTTCTCGCTGGTGGTGCAACCGATTGCCGATACGTTGCTGGCCTTGGTGCAACGCGAAAGCGGCAAGCGCCTGATCAGCCTTGACCCGAATGTGCGGCTCAATCCTGAGCCTGATATCGAGGTGTGGCGCCAGCGGATCAAGCAACTGATCCCCTATGCCGACCTGATAAAAGTCAGCGATGAAGACCTTGAGTTGCTGTATCCGGGACAAGACCCGGAGCAGATCGCGCAATCCTGGTTGAGTCAGCGTTGTCAGTTGGTGTTTTTGACCCGGGGTGCCCAGGGCGCAAGTGTGTTCAGTCGCGAACACGGGCAGTATTCGGTGCCAGCGCAGACGGTGACCGTGGCCGATACCGTGGGTGCCGGTGACACCTTTCAGGCTGCGGTCATCGCATGGTTGACCGAGCAGCAACGGGATTCAATAGAAGGCTTGCAGCAGTTGAGCAAAGCGGACATCGCCGCCCTGCTCGATTTTGCATGCCGTGCGGCGGCACTGACCTGCAGCAAAACCGGGCCGGATTTGCCGTACCGTCACCAATTGGATTGACACATCTCTTGTAGGAGCGAGCTTGCCTCGCGATCTTTTGATCTTTAAAAGCTCGCTCCTATAGGGGGGATGGTTACCAGATCGACAGGTTATAGCCGACGATCAGTCGTGTTTCGTCGACGTCGCGGGCGAATTTTGAGTAGTTGGTGCGGTAGGTCGCATTTCTGAAGCGCACGCTGACGTCTTTGAACAGGCCGCTCTGCACCACGTATTTGAGCTCGCTGTCGCGTTCCCACTCTTTGCCTTCTTCGTTGCGGCCAACCACTTTGATGTTGTCGCCGTTAACGTATCGGGTCATGAAGGACAAACCGTCGATGCCCATGGCTTTAAAGTCGTAGTCGTAACGCAGTTGCCACGAGCGCTCTTGCGCGTTGGCAAAGTCGTTGACCTGAAGATAGTTGACCAGGTAAGGGTTGGTCCCATCCAGGTACGGCATTGAGGTCTTGCCGTTCAGGGTCTGCCAACCGGCACCGAACTTATGACCGCCCAACGAGTACGACAGCAAGGTGCCAAAGGCACGGTTATCGATGGTCCCGGCTCTGGACGAGCCGCTGTCATCGCTTTTCAGCAAGCGCACATCGGCGGCCAGCACACCCGGCCCCATCGGCTGCTTGGTCAACAGGCCAATGAACTGCTGACGGTAAATGTCTTGCAGCTCAGCGTAGTGGTACTGCGCCGTCAGTTGGTCGTTAACCTTGTAATCGAGGCCGTACATGGTGAAATGGTCAGCCGTGATGTTGCAGGCATAACGCTTGTTTTTGCAGTTCAGCCGCAGGTCCTGGGAGTCGGTGGAGTCCCGTGCGGTGTAGCGGTCCAGACGCGAAGCCATGAACTTCAGGTCTTTGATTTCCTGAGACTCCAGCATCGCGCCGTTGAAGATGTTGGGCAGCAAACGGCCGTCGTTGTACTTGAGCAACGGCAGGTCAGGCAGCAAGGTGCCGTACTTGAGCACGGTCTTGGAAACACGCATTTTGGCGGTCAGGCCACCTTTGGCGTATTGATCTTTGGAACGACGCGGATCGCTGCCGGTCGAAGGCAGCAGGCCGCTGTTACTGTTGGCCGGGCTGGAGTCCAACTTGATCCCCAGCATGCCCAGCGCGTCGAGGCCAAAGCCGACGGTGCCTTCGGTGTAACCCGATTGCAGGTTGAGGATAAAGCCTTGCGCCGTCTCGTCGCGCTTGGAAGCGCCTTGAGGGCTTGAACTGCTGCCATCGCGGAAGTCGCGATTGAAGTACACCGTGCGCGACTCCAGCGAGCCGCTGCTGTCTTCAAAAAAACCGCCGGCCTGCGTCTGGGCAGCGAAACCGGCACACACGGCCAGTGCACTCATACGCGCCATGCGGCTTTGCTTCAACGATGAAAAAGGATGAACCATGACCATGCTCCAGCAGCGAATCTTTCGCGCAACAAAAACAAGGGACGTCGCACCTGCGGTGAAATACCGAAGCGAATCCCTTGCCTGTAAAAACGGGGCGCAATTGTACGAAAGGCTATGCTGGACACTCATTGGACCTTAGTCGCACGCTCAAGCACGGGCTTTTTAAGATCATTAATAGCCTTTAGCCGCTATCCGGCATTAAATACACTTCTTTTAGCTTCACACTCGGGACTTATCCATGAGCGCCGTTTTTACCACCCGCCAACTCACGGCGTTGGCACGCAGCCCTTTGGGCCAGATCAATGACTGGCCGCAAAGCCTGCGCACCAGTGCGCAAATGGTCATGCACTCACCCATGCCAATGTTGTTGCTGTGGGGCGAAGAACTGACGCAAATCTACAACGAAAGTTTTGCCGCACTGGCGGGCAACAAGCACCCGGCAGGCTTTGCTCAGCCGCTGCATTTCAGCTGGCCGGAATACGCAGAGTTCAGTCGACCGGTGATTGCCTCGGTGTGGGCCGGACAAAGCCGCTCGTACCTGGACCAGTACTTTCTTTACCCGGACCAGAAGCACGCCACCGAACTCTGGCTGGACCTGACCTTCAGCCCGGTTCATGACGAGCAAGGCAACGTGGCGGGCATCCTGATGACGGCAGTCAAGACCTCGCGTCGCAGGCGCACCGCCATCAAGTTGCGCCAACGCTCTCTGGCCAGCCGCAAAGCCCAGCATGACACTGAAGAGCGTCTGCAATTGGCACTCACCGCCACCAACGGCGTCGGTACCTGGGACTGGAACATTGACCAGGACCTGTTTGTGACCGACAGCCGCTTCGCGCAAATGCACGGCATCGAGCCGCAGCTTTCCGGGCAATTGCCGATCACCGCCTACCTGCAAGGCGTGCACCCTGATGACCGCGCACTGCTGACCCGTACGATCAAGGACTGCGTGACCCGCAACGGCGAGTATGCCCAGGAATATCGCCTGCAGAACCTGGACGGCAAGGTGCGCTGGATTTTTGCCCGGGGCCGTTGTTTTTCCGGCGGCCCAGGCAGTGCTCAACGCTTTATGGGCGCGGCGCTGGACATCACCGAGCGTAAAAAAACCGAACAAGCGCTGCTCAATCTCAATGAAACCCTTGAGGAGCGCGTTGCGCAGCGCACCCAGGCATTGGCCGAAGCCAACGCACAACTGCAACGCGAGATGCAAGAGCGTGAACGGGCCGAAGAAGCTTTGCGGCATGCCCAGAAAATGGAAGCCGTGGGCCAGTTAACCGGTGGTATCGCCCACGACTTCAACAATATGCTCACCGGGATTCTCGGCAGCCTGGACTTGATGAAGCGTTATATCGCGGCCGGTCGGATCACTGAAGTGGGTCGTTTTACCGACGCAGCGGTGTCTTCGGCACAGCGTGCAGCGGCCCTGACCCACCGATTGCTGTCGTTTTCCAGGCGCCAATCACTGGACCGCAGACCGCTGGACCCCAACCAACTGGTAAGCTCACTGCAAGCGCTGTTCAGCAGTACCAAAGGGGCCAACATTGATTTGCACGTTGAACTGGGCGAAGACGTATGGGCCGTGAACACTGACAGCGGCCAGCTCGAAAGCGCCCTGCTCAACCTGATTATCAATGCCCGGGACGCCATGCCGGAAGGCGGCGAGTTGGTCGTGCGTACCGCCAACACCTACCTCACGGACAGCCAGTCCAGCACGCTTGAGCCGATCAAGGCCGGTGAGTATGTGATGTTTGAAGTCAGCGACAACGGTGCAGGCATGACCCCACAAATTCTTGCCAAGGCCTTTGACCCGTTCTTTACCACCAAGCCGGTGGGCCAAGGTACGGGGTTGGGCCTGTCGATGATTTACGGCTTTGCCCAGCAGTCCGGCGGGCACGTCAGCATCATCAGCGAAAGTGGCTCCGGCACCCGCGTGCGCTTGCACTTGCCGCGCTACCTTGAGAAAACTCAGGCATAATCCGCGCCCTCGTAAAAAGCCCCACAGTTGCAAGGTATCTGCCCCATGAAAGCTCAAGCCCGCCACATTCTGGTCAAGACCGCCGAAGAAGCCGAGTCGCTCAAGCAGCGCATTGCCAAAGGCGAAGCCTTCGATGTGCTGGCCAAAAAGTTCTCGACCTGCCCGTCAGGCAAGCGCGGGGGTGACTTGGGCGAAGTGCGTCCGGGGCAGATGGTCGGGGTGATTGATCAGATCATCTTCAAAAAGCCGCTGCGCGTGGTGCACGGCCCGGTGAAGAGCAAATTTGGCTATCACCTGGTGCAAGTGTTTTATCGCGACTGAATCGGTTAACCCTGCGGGAACAAACCCCTACCTCTTTTATGTTATTGCCCTGCACCTTCCATAGCCTCAAGCTATGCACTTCCTAAAAATCATAAAGTGCGTTTCAACGAGGCTGTTGTGTCCAAAGGTATTGTTTTATCGGTTCTGGCATCGAGCCTGTTCGGTGTCATGTATTACTACACGTCCATGCTGTGGCCCCTGAGCGGAGCTGAGATCTTTGGTTGGCGGATGCTTCTAACGCTGCCATGCATGACGCTGTTCATGTTTTTCTCGGGTGACTGGCGACACGTCCCGGTGATCTTCTCCCGCCTGCGCAAGCAGCCTAGGTTGTGGGGCGTGCTGGCGGCTTCCAGCGCGTTGGTGGGGGTGCAACTCTGGCTGTTCCTGTGGGCGCCGCTTAACGGGCATAGCCTGGATGTGTCGCTGGGGTACTTTTTGCTGCCGCTGACCATGCTGCTGACCGCGCGCATCGTGTTTGGCGAGCACTTGTCGCACTTGCAAAAAATCGCTGCGGCCCTGGCCACCATCGGTGTGGCCAACGAGGTCTATCGCGTGGGCGGGTTCTCATGGACCACGCTGCTGGTGGCCATTGGTTACCCGGTGTATTTCGTGCTGCGCAAACGCATGGCGACCGACAATCTCGGCGGTTTGTGGTTTGATATGCTGTTGCTGATCCCGATTGCCTGGTGGTTCGTGCAAAGCGGCGAACACGGTTTCGACGTGGCCAGCGAGCGAGCAGCGTTGTATGTACTGATCCCGATTCTGGGCGGTATCAGTGCCCTGGCCCTGATCAGCTACATCATTGCCAGCCGGATGCTGCCGTTCAGCCTGTTCGGCTTGCTCAGTTATGTTGAACCGGTGTTGTTGGTTCTTGTCGCCCTGCTGCTGGGCGAAAGCATCAGCTCAGGCCAATGGCTGACGTACATCCCGATCTGGCTGGCGGTGATGGTACTGATCTTCGAAGGGTTCAAACACTTGGTGCGCCAGCGTCGGTCTGTGTAGCGTTTGAGCCGACCCGAGTGTTGCCCAAACTACCGTTAATCACTTTTTCAGAAAACACGAACGCTCGTTTAAAACGACTTTGGCCCAGTATTTGCTTGGACTTTTAGAGTTTGATCATTTTCTGTAAGTCCTTGAGCCAAGTCACTGGTTTAAAAGGGATTTGCCAACGACCTCCAACAACCTCAATCTATGTGCCCACTCTCATGAGTAACGCTGTAGATCCATTGAGGTTGTTGTGTCTAAAGGTATTGTTTTATCGATTTTGGCTTCCTGCTTGTTTGGCGTCCTGTACTACTTCACTTCCCTGCTTTGGCCGCTTGATGGCCAGGAAATCTTCGGATGGCGAATATTGATCTCGCTGCCCTTCATGACTCTGTTTATCTGCTTCTCTGGTGATTGGAAATGGGTTCCCATAATTTTCAATCGCTTACGAGATAAACCTCTTCTAATTCCTTGCGTGCTGATCACTAGCTTTCTGGTCGGTGTGCAGCTATGGATGTTTATGTGGGGGCCGCTCAACGGGCATGGCCTGGATGTGTCACTGGGTTACTTTCTGCTGCCGCTGACGATGATTCTCACCGGGCGCATTGTCTACGGCGAGCATCTCTCGCATTTGCAGAAAATAGCCACCGCCCTTGCCGTGATTGGCGTGGCGAACGAGTTGTACCGCACCGGCGGGTTCTCCTGGACCACACTGGTTGTGGCCATCGGCTACCCGATGTACTTCGTGCTGCGCAAGAAAATCGGCATCGATAACCTGGGCGGTCTGTGGCTGGACATGCTGCTGATGGTGCCGGTTGCGCTGTGGTTTGTGCTGGCAGGCCAGCATGTAGACCTCGATGCGCAACGCCAGGCGCTGTATTGGTTGGTGCCCTTGATGGGGATCATCAGTGCGGCCGCCGGCTTTTCTTATATTCTCGCCAGCCGCTTGCTGCCTTTCAGCCTGTTTGGCCTGCTGAGCTACGTTGAGCCGGTACTGCTGGTGGCCGTCGCACTGCTGCTGGGCGATAGCCTGGAAGAAGGTCAATGGCTGACCTATGGCCCGATCTGGCTGGCCGTTGCGGTTCTGGTGCTTGAAGGCTTGAAACACGTAAGCCGCCAACGCCGCTCGATCTGAGGCAAGGCGCGGGTTCGCCCGCGCCACGTTGCGTCAGGCTGGCAACCACAGCTTGAAACGCGCCCCGCCCAGGGGCGATTGCTCAACATTCAAGGTGCCGCCCTGGGCTTCCAGGGCTCGCCTGCTGATGGCCAACCCCAGGCCAAAACCACCGGTTGCCCGATCGCGGCTGCGGTCCAGGCGATAAAACGGCTCAAAGATGCGTTCTCGTTCTTGCTCGGGAATGCCGATGCCGTCGTCATCCACCCACAGTGAACAGCCCTTCGAGTTGAGGCTAACCCCGACCTGGATCCGTCGATCGCAGTAACGCATGGCGTTGCGTAACAGGTTTTGCAAGGCTCGGGCCGTCAGCCGCGGATCGAGGGCAAAACGCTCTTCGGTGCCGTGCAGCATCACGTCGAGGACGATTTCCGGGGCTTCAAGCTCTTCGTCAAAACTGCCGAGGATGCTGTCGATAAACTCTGCCAACGACACCTCGATGCGCTCAGGGACCAGCGCCGGGTTTTGCAGACGGCTGAACGACAGCAATTCCAGCACCAATTCATCCAGTTCGCGAATATGCCCGACCAGCACTTGCAAACGCTCACGACTGGCTGGCGGCAGGTCATCACAGAGTGCCAGCGCCAGGCCAAAATCGAGGCGGGTCAATGGGGTACGCAACTCATGTGAGACCGCGTTGAGCAAATCACGCTGCTGGTTGAGCAGGTTCTCGATGTCCTGGGCCATCGTGTCAAAGGCGCTGGCCAGGCTGTAGATGTTGGAGCGTGGAGATATCTGCGTACGCTCGCTAAGCTGCCCCTGACCAATACGTGCTGCCGTGCGCTTGAGGCGCTCAAGATCGCGCCAGTGCGGGCGCAGCCACAGCAATAAGCCCGCGAGCAATGCCGCACCAATCAACACGTTGATGCTCCAATACAGCACGTTAAGGTCAAACGGATCAGGCGGCATCACCAGTTCGATGGCCTGCTCGCCGTTCAGCGGCGAAACCACCCGTGTGCGCCAGCCCCACTCACCAATACGCAACACGCCCTGCCCCTGATGCAACTGGTGCTGCTCGGCGGTGCTGAACTGCGGGTCAGTAATGGGCAGCAGATTGATCCGCAGCGGCGCGAATTGGCTATCAAGAGCCTGTGCTAACTCAGGCCACTGTTGCGCAGGCACCTGGTCAAACTGCTTGACCAGCAAGGCTTGCATGCCGCGTGACATATCAACGTTGTAGTTCATGAAACGGTCGTGGAACACCGCCACGATCATTTCCGGCACTAAATAAATGGCCCCGGCGAACGTCACGATGGTCACCAGGTACAGCCGGATGAGAATTTTGAACACGAATCAGCATTCCCATTCCGAGCGGCTGAACAAGTAACCCTTGCCCCACACGGTTTTGATTTTGCGGGCTTCACCGGCGTCATCGTCGAACTTGCGGCGCAATTTGGAGATGGCCACGTCAACCGAACGATCGGTGCCGTTGAATTCGATGCCGCGCAGACGTTGCAGGATCTGGTCGCGGCTGAGCACTTCGCCGGCATGCCGGGCCAACACCACTAAGAGGTTGTATTCGCCGCTGGACAGTTCGATGATGTCGCCGCGCCATGTCACTGTGCGTTCCGACAAGTCGATGCACAGGTTGCCCATCAGGATCCGGTCACTGGCGACGTGAGGCTCTGCCAGGCTGCTACGCCGCAATAAAGTGCGTACACGCGCCAACAGGACGCGAGGGTCGCAAGGTTTTGTCACATAATCGTCGGCCCCCATCTCTAGCCCCAGAACCTGATCATGACTATCGTCGCGCGCAGTCAACATCAGGATCGGTAAGCTTTCGGAGTCGGCGCGCAGCAATCGGCAGACCTGCAAACCATCCAGCCCCGGCAACATCAGGTCGAGAATCACCAGATCCGGGGGGTTGTTTCGCGCTCGATCACGCACTTGGTCACCGCGCGCAATGACATTGACCTGGTAACCATTGCGTTCCAGATAGCTGGCGATCAGTTCGGAGAGTGCGGCGTCGTCTTCGACCAGCAAGATAGTGGGCATAATAAATGCTTACAACCGGGGGAAAACCCAAAGGATATACAACCTCTCAGGGATAGGAGCAGAACCTTCACACTTTTTCACACACCGCCTACACAGCTTCACAACGCCTTTTGCGTGCTGCGCTTAGCATGCCAAGGTCTTTTACAGACTTACCCTGCATATATAAGAAGGCACGAACGTTGAAAAAGCTCTTCGTCCCGCTATGTTTTTCGGCACTGGCTTTAGCCTTGAGTGCCTGCGGTAAAACTCCGGCCACTGAAGAAAAAACGCCTGTGGTCAAGGTCAGCACTGAAGTCATCGTCCCGCAAGCGCTGTCGATCAATAACGAACTGAGTGGCCGCGTGGTTGCGCCGCGTGTCGCGCAGGTCAGCGCGCGGGTGGCGGGTGTCGTCCTCAAGCGCGCTTTCGAAGAAGGCAGCGAAGTCAAACAAGGTGACGTGCTGTTTATTATTGATCCTGCGCCGTTGCAGGCCGATCTGGACAGCGCGCAAGCAGCACTGCGCAAATCCGAGGCACTTGCCCTCCAGGCAAAACTGCAAGACCAGCGTTACAGCGCCTTGGTCGACAGCAATGCCGTGAGCCGTCAGGACTACGACAATGCCCGCGCGCAATCGCTGCAGGCACAGGCCGAAGTTGCCGCCAACAAGGCCGCTGTACAGCGGGCAAAACTGAATCTGGGTTATGCCACCGTGACAGCGCCGATTTCCGGGCGTATCGGTCGTGCGCTGGTCACCGAAGGTGCACTGGTTGGCCAGGGTGAAGTGACACCGCTGGCGCGCATCCAGCAGTTGGACCCGATTCAGGTTGACCTGATGCAATCGACCCGTGACCTCGACAACCTGCGCGATTCATTTCGCGCCGGGGACTTGCAACAGGTTGGCAAGAATCAGGCACGCGTCACCTTGATCCGCGATAACGGCAGCCTCTATCCGGTGCCAGGCAAGCTGTTGTTTACCGATGTCAGCGTTGACCCAAGCACCGGGCAGATCATTCTGCGCAGTGAGTTTGCCAACCCGGACCGCGACTTGTTGCCGGGCAGCTTTGTACGCGTGCGCCTGGAACAGGCGGTCAACAAGCAAGGTATCAGCGTGCCGCAACGGGCCATTCTGCGTGACAGCGCGGGGGTGGCGCAGGTGCTGCTGGTAGATGCTGAAAGCAAGGTCAAACAACAGCCTGTGCAACTGGGCGGCGTGATCAATGATCGCTGGATCGTCAACGAAGGCCTGAAGGCGGGAGACCGCATTGTGATCGAAGGCCTGCAACACGCACGTCCCGGTGAACAGGTGCAAATTGATGACCCGACACCTCCCCTCGCACATTCCACGGATCGGTGAGCATGCCGCAGTTTTTTATCGATCGCCCGATCTTTGCCTGGGTCGTAGCGTTATTTATTGTGCTGGCCGGAGCCTTGGCGCTGCCGAAGCTGCCCGTGGCCAAATACCCCGTGGTCGCCCCGCCGCAAGTTGAAGTGTATGCGGTGTACCCTGGCGCGTCGGCGCATACCCTGGACGAAAGCGTGGTCAGCCTGATTGAGCAAGAGCTCAACGGCACCGACGGCCTGCTGTATTTCGAGTCCCAAAGTAGCCTGGGCAGTGCCAGCATTACGGCCACGTTCAAGCCGGGTACCGACCCGGAAATGGCCCAGGTCAACGTACAAAACCGCCTTAAAGCGGTGGAGTCGCGTTTGCCACAAGCAGTTATCCAGCAAGGCTTGCAGGTGGAGAAAATCTCCTCGGGCTTCTTGATGCTGGTAACACTGACAGCAGACCCGAGCAGCGGGCTGGATGAGGTCGCCCTCAGCGACTACCTGGCGCGCAACGTGATGAACGAGATCAAGCGCGTTGAAGGGGTCGGCAAGGCTCAGCAGTATGGCTCTGAACGGGCCATGCGAATCTGGATCGACACGCAAAAACTGATTGGTTTCAACCTGACCCCGGCCGACGTCAACGAAGCGATTGCCAATCAGAACGCGCAAGTGTCTGCCGGCAGCATCGGTGATTTGCCGGGGCGCTCGACCCAGGAAATTACCGCCACGGTGCTGGTTAAAGGCCAACTGTCGAGCCCGCAAGAGTTCGGCGATATTGTCCTGCGCGCCAACCCGGACGGCTCCACGGTCCGGGTCAGCGATGTGGCACGGGTTGAGATCGGCAGCCAGGAATACCAGTACGGCACCCGCCTGAACGGTAAGTCGTCCAGCGCTTTCAGCGTCAAACTGGCACCTGAGGCGAACGCCTTGAGTACCGGTAATATGATCCGCGCCAAGATGGATGAACTGAGCCGCTACTTCCCCGAGGGCGTTGAGTACAAGATCCCTTATGACACCACGCCGTTCGTCAAAGTCTCGATCACCAAGGTGGTGTACACCCTGATCGAAGCCATGGTGCTGGTGTTCGCGGTGATGTTCCTGTTCTTGCAGAATATCCGTTACACGCTGATCCCGACCCTGGTGGTGCCTGTCGCGCTGATGGGCACGTTCGCCACGATGCTGGTCCTGGGTTTCTCGATTAACGTACTGACCATGTTCGGCATGGTACTGGCCATCGGGATTCTGGTGGACGACGCGATTGTGGTGGTAGAGAACGTTGAGCGGATCATGCTCAGCGAAGGCTTGCCGCCCCGCGAGGCCACGCACAAAGCCATGACTCAAATCAGCGGGGCGATCATCGGGATTACTCTGGTACTGGTGGCCGTGTTCATTCCCATGGCGTTTATGCCGGGCTCGGTGGGCGTGATCTATCAGCAGTTCTCGGTGGCGATGGCAACCTCGATTCTGTTCTCGGCATTCTTGGCCCTATCGCTGACCCCGGCTCTGTGCGCGACGCTGCTCAAGCCCATTGCCAAGGGTGAGCACCATGCCAAGGGCGGCTTTTTTGGCTGGTTCAACCGCAAATTCGAGCGTCTGTCTGAAGGCTATGAGCATTGGGTGGTGCACCTGATCAAGCGCAGCGGCCGTTATCTGTTGCTTTACGGTGCTTTGCTGGTGGTGCTGGTGGTGTGCTTTGCGCGCCTGCCCTCCTCTTTTCTACCCGTTGAGGATCAGGGCTTCATCATTACTGACATTCAGTTGCCGCCGGGTGCCAGCCAGGGCCGGACGATCGCGGTGGCCAAGCAGATCGAAGCTCACTACGCGGAAGAACCCGGGGTCAGCAACGTGACCATGATCCTGGGCTTCAGCTTCTCGGGTAGCGGGCAAAATGCGGCGCTGGCGTTCACCACCTTCAAAGACTGGTCGAGCCGAGGCATCAAGGATTCCGCTTCTGCCATCGCAGACCGCGCGAACGCAGCGTTTGGCGAGCTCAAAGACGCCGTGGCGTTCTCCATTTTGCCGCCCGCGGTCAGTGGCCTGGGCACATCCAGCGGTTTTGAACTGCGCCTGCAAGACCGTGGCGGCGTCGGTTATGACGTGCTGATGCAAGCGCGCACCGAGTTGATGGCCCTGGCCGAGAAAAGCCCGGTACTGGCTAACGTGCGCGAAGACTCCCTGGCAGAAAGCCCGCAAGTGCAACTCGAAGTCGATCGCAAACGGGCCAATGCGCTGGGTATTTCGTTTGCCGACATCGGTAATGTGCTGTCGACCGCCGTGGGCTCTACCTACGTCAATGACTTCCCCAATCAGGGGCGCATGCAACGGGTTGTCGTACAGGCTGAAGGCGATCAACGCAGCCAGGTTGAAGACCTGCTGAAGATCAATGTGCGCAATAACCTGGGGAAAATGGTGCCATTGTCGGCGTTTGTCGAAGCGCGCTGGATTCAAGGCCCGTCGCAGATGTCCCGCTACAACGGTTATCAGGCGGTGAGTATTTCTGGCGAAGCAGGTCCGGGCCACACAACGGGTGAAGCCATGCTGGAAATGCAACGCCTGGTTGATCAGTTGCCGGCAGGCATCGGCCTTGAATGGACGGGGTTGTCGCTGCAGGAAAAGCTCTCCGGCTCTCAGGCGCCGTTGTTGTTGGGCCTGTCGTTGCTGGTGGTGTTCTTGTGCCTGGCAGCGCTGTATGAAAGCTGGTCGATCCCCACCGCAGTGCTGTTGGTGGTGCCATTGGGCGTGCTCGGTGCGGTGTTGGCGGTGACGTTGCGCGGCATGCCGAATGACGTGTTCTTCAAAGTGGGCTTGATTACGATTATTGGCTTGTCGGCCAAGAACGCCATTTTGATCATCGAATTCGCCAAGACCCTGTACGACGAAGGCCACGACCTGGTTGAGGCCACGGTGAAAGCCGCTCGCCTGCGTTTGCGCCCGATTGTCATGACTTCGTTGGCCTTCATCCTCGGCGTTGTGCCTCTGGCGATTGCTACGGGCGCCAGCTCGGGCAGCCAGCAAGCCATTGGTACAGGCGTTATCGGCGGCATGATCGTCGCCACATTGGCCGTGGTGTTTGTGCCGGTATTCTTTGTGGTGGTGATGAAACTGACCCGCAGCAAACCGCGTAAACGTTAACGCCTGCTTCACGTGCTAAGGTTCGGCAATGCCCAGTAACATGGATTGTATTGACGATGCCGCACCTTGCACGCACTCACCCTCGCCTGACCGCTGGCACCTTATTGGGGCTGGCGGTCGGCATCTTTAATCCCGCCACCTCGTTGACCACCAAGTTTCTATTGGGCTGGAACGCCGGTGTCTGGCTGTACCTGCTACTGACCTTGTGGTTGATGCTTCGCTCCAAGGTGGCCGACGTTAAACGCACCGCAGAAATAGAAGACGAAAATGCCAGCATGGTGCTGTTCACCGTGAGCTTCGCGGCGGTTGTCAGCCTGGCGGCGATTACTCTCGAACTCACCGGCAACAGCCAACTGCGTCACTCCGAGCAGTTGTTGCACTACGCCTTTACCGGGCTGACCGTGGTGGGTTCATGGCTGATGATCGGGGTGATTTTCGGCCTGCACTATGCGCGGCTGTTTTATAACAATGAAGGGACGGAGCCAGCCTTGCGCTTCCCCGAAGGTGAATTGAACCCGGATTATTGGGACTTCATGTATTTCTCTTTCACCCTGAGCGTTGCGGTACAAACGTCAGACGTAGAAGTCGCCACCCGCGAGATGCGCAAAGCCGTGCTGGGCCATTCGCTGCTGGGGTTTTTGTTCAATACGGCAGTGCTGGGGTTTTCGATCAACATTGCAGCGGGGCTGTTTTAACACCAACCGCCAAACGTGCAGAAGCGAGCGTGTCTCGCGATCTTTAGCGTGTTTAAAAGATCGCGAGGCAAGCTCGCTCCTATAGCGGTTTGCCGTTACTTAGTTGGCTTCAAGCACGCCACGACGAATCTGGTCGCGTTCGATGGATTCGAACAGTGCCTTGAAGTTACCCTCGCCAAAGCCGTCATCGCCCTTGCGCTGGATAAATTCGAAGAACACCGGGCCCATCAGGTTTTCCGAGAAGATTTGCAGCAACAGGCGCTTGTCACCTTCAACCGACGAGCCATCCAGCAGAATGCCGCGCGACTGCAGGGCTTCGACCGATTCACCATGGTCAGGCAGACGACCTTCGAGCATTTCGTAGTAGGTGTCTGGCGGCGCGGTCATGAAACGCATGCCGATTTTTTTCAATGCATCCCAGGTCTTGATCAAATCATCGGTCAAGAAGGCCACGTGCTGGATGCCTTCACCGTTGAACTGCATCAAGAACTCTTCGATCTGACCAGAGCCTTTGGACGACTCTTCGTTCAACGGGATACGGATCATGCCATCCGGTGCGGTCATGGCCTTGGAGGTCAAGCCGGTGTATTCGCCCTTGATGTCGAAGTAGCGAATTTCGCGGAAGTTGAACAGTTTTTCGTAAAAGTTGGCCCAGTAAGCCATGCGACCGCGATACACGTTGTGGGTCAGGTGGTCGATGATCTTCAGGCCCGCCCCCACTGGATGACGCTCTACTCCTTCAATAAACACGAAGTCGATGTCATAAATCGAACTGCCTTCGCCGTAACGGTCAATCAGGTACAACGGCGCGCCGCCAATGCCTTTGATGGCAGGCAGGTTCAACTCCATGGGGCCGGTCGGAATTTCGATGGGTTGAGCACCCAGTTCCAACGCACGGTTGTAGGCTTTTTGCGCGTTGGCTACGCGGAACGCCATGCCACACACGGAAGGCCCGTGCTCGGCGGCAAAATAGGACGCAACGCTGTGCGGCTCATTATTGAGGATCAGGTTGATATGGCCCTGGCGATACAGGTGCACGTCTTTGGAGCGATGGGTGGCCACCTTGGTGAAGCCCATGATTTCAAAGATAGGTTCGAGGGTATTGGCTACTGGCGCTGCGAATTCGATGAATTCAAAGCCCATCAGGCCCATTGGGTTTTCGTATAGATCGGCCATTTTGGCGCCTCATCAGAGTCATTTTTACAATTAACAGTAGGTTATTTGCCAAGAATGCTGAGGGACACAGGTGGCGCACAGGAGATCCCGCGTACACTGCGCGCCAGGAAATCTCCGTAGATCAGTTGAAACCCGAATATCTTCATTTACCCATCTCTTACGCGGTGGTGACGCCTGATGACAGGGGTCATTATTCTTGTATGCGTAAGCGGATTCTACATGGCGTAATCATGTTTGTCTTACATCATGTGAAATGACCCTGAACCAATGCTAGGCTTTGTCTATTCATCTCACCTTGCCGCAGTCGCCATCAGTCCTCGGGATCTTGAATGCAATTAACGCTCAAACGGACCCGAAAATGGACCGATCGCTACGCGCTGGTCGTACTCAGCGCGTTACTGCCCATCGTCCTCGGTGTTTTTATCATTGTCTGGCAGGCCAATCGATCACTGATATCAGAAGCCAGTGATACCGCTAAAGAGGCCGTTCGCCAATTCGATCTCATGTTGGACAATGCCAAGCTGGCCGCAGATTTTGTATCCCCTCTCGCAGGCCAGCCGTGCGAACAGGTTGAACTGGACCTGCGTGAACAGGTGACGCGCCGCCCTTTTGTCCGCTCAGTGAATCTGGTCTGGAATAACCAGATTTATTGCACATCCCTGTTTGGCAACTTTAAAGAACCGGTCAATGCGGCTGACTATAACAACGGCGTGTTGTGGCTCATGCCCGGCAACGCGGTTACGCCAGACCAGCCGCTACTGGTTTATCGCCGCGAAAAAGACCAGGCCGGTGCCATTGTCAGTCTCTACGGCCTGCACTTGATCAATGTCTTGAGCCTGATCAACCCCTATACGCAAATGATGTTTCAAGTGGGTAACAATTCCATAGACCGCTACGCAGTGGTGCGTAACACACCGTCTGCGCCTTATCCTGTCGCCTCTGTAAGCGTATCGTCTACGCAATATCCTTATCGCGTCATGGCAGGGTTTAGTGAAGGCACGTTGTGGCGTTTTATTAAAGCCCGGTACCTGGGCTTAGTGGCCCTTTTTATATTTTTGGGCTGCGTTTCCGGTGCGACCGTTGTCTGGCTGCAAAAGCGTTTGTCTTTATCCTCACCCACCCACGAACTGCAACGCGGGCTGGAAGCCGACGAGTTCATTCCTTACTTTCAGCCAGTGGTGCGCAGTGACACACAACAATGGGCCGGTGCCGAAGTCCTGATGCGCTGGCAACACCCAACTGAAGGGTTGGTGCGGCCTGATTTGTTTATTCCACTGGCGGAACACTCGGGTCTCATTGTGCCGATGACCCGTTCACTGTTTCGTCAAACTGCACAGCTACTGGCGCCTCACGCCAACAGCATGGTGCCGGGCTTTCACTTGGGCTTCAACATTAGCGCTCACCACTGTCACAGCCTTGAACTGATAGACGACTGCCGTGCGTTGCTTGAGGCATTCCCGCCGGGGCGCATTACGTTGGTACTGGAGTTGACTGAACGCGAGTTGATAATACCCAGCATGATCACTCACCAGTTGTTTGCTGAGCTGCGCGCGATGGGGATCATGATTGCGCTGGATGACTTTGGTACCGGGCACTCAAGCTTGAGCTACTTGCACGAATTCAACGTCGACTACTTGAAGATCGATCAAAGCTTTGTCGCCATGATCGGGGCAAATGCATTGTCCAGCCCGATCCTGGACAGCATCATTGACCTGAGTGCCAAGCTGAACCTCGGGCTGGTAGCTGAGGGGGTCGAAACTCAAGAGCAAAGTGAGTATCTCGCACTTAAAGGCGTAGAGTTTTTGCAGGGCTATCTATATGCCCGTCCGTTAACCGCTGAGGATTTCATTAAGTCTTTAGTGGAGCACTATCGAGTGTCGGTTTAAAGGTGCGAGGCGTTTTAACAGCAAATGCGAATATCGGCTGGCGCACGGGAAAATGACAACTACAATTTCGAACAGATTGAAGTTTATTGACAGTCAATAACAAAGCCCTGCTGATTCGGCTGAACTGTTGACTGGTGTCTCTGTCTACCCCTTGCATGCCTCGCCTCATTAATTCACTTCGGCCCAGTCAATGCCGAAGCCATGACCGGAGTAATGACCTTGTCCAGACTTGCTGAATACCGTGCTGCCGAAAAAGCCCTTCAAGAACAAATGGCCCAGTTGGAAGCCCTGAAGAATGATGCCGGGCTTAAAAAAGAAATCGAGTTCGAACAGAAACTTAAGGCGCTGATGAGTTCCTACGGCAAAGGCCTTAGAGAGATTATTGCCATCCTGGATCCAAACCCCTCCGCTGCGCGCCAAACAGCAGCACCAAAACAGCGCAAGGCGCGTGTTTTGAAAGTGTATAAAAACCCGCACACCGGCGAATTGATTGAAACCAAAGGTGGTAATCACCGCGGTTTGAAGGCATGGAAAGAACAATACGGCGCAGCCACTGTTGAATCCTGGGTTCGCACTTAATGCTTTAGTAGTATTAAAAACCCTGCCTGGCAGGGTTTTTTAATATCACTAACTAGCGTGACTTACAGACAGTGTGAAGCCCGTGCAATACGCGCAGTTAAGCAAAATGTTAACAAGCACTCACGATCAATTGTCACAATGATGACCCTCGCGGCGCGCACATTAAGCCCATTCCCCACCAGCAGATTCTGCCCAGATGAAAGGCCAAATTAACCGGTGTCCTTTCACAGTTTTTTCACACGATTCATCACAGGATAGAGGCTGCTAAAGGACTAGCGCCCCATGCCCGCTTCGGCGGGCTTCTTTTTGCCTGAATTTTGCCAATCCCCTCCCTACACTCCCGCGGAACATCCCAAACAACGATCTTTTGTTGCCCACGGGGTTCGCGCAGGCCGTCACATTCCGTATCATTCGTGCATCGACTGTTTACCCATGCATCACTTTCGGAGGGTTCATGAGCCTGCAAGAGCTGAACAACGTCCCTGGCGTAACCGCACAACCGGATAGCGCTACCCAACAATTCGTTTTCAACCACACCATGCTGCGCGTCAAAGACATCAAGAAATCCCTCGATTTCTACACCCGCGTCCTGGGTTTCACGCTGCTGGAAAAACGCGACTTCCCGGAAGCCGAATTCAGCCTGTACTTCTTGGCGCTGGTTGATAAAGCCGTGATCCCGGCTGACGATGCTGCCCGCACCGTGTGGATGAAATCCATCCCTGGCATCCTGGAGCTGACTCACAACCACGGCACCGAGAACGATGCCGATTTCGCTTACCACAACGGCAATACCGACCCCCGCGGTTTCGGCCATATCTGCATCGCGGTACCTGATATCGTCGCTGCCTGCGAGCGCTTTGAAGCCTTGGGCGTGGACTTCCAGAAGCGCCTGACTGACGGCCGCATGAAATCTCTGGCTTTTATCAAGGATCCGGACGCTTACTGGGTCGAGATCATTCAGCCGACCCCGCTGTAACCTGCGCAGGTCAAAAAACCCATGCTCGCTCATGGGTTTTTTTACGCCTGACATTTGAGCGTTGTTCAGAAGCGATCAAGCCCGTAGCATTAGATACGCCACGTATGTTGTGTGGATTGAATTGGATTCAGGAGATCTGCGCTTCCATGGTACGAACACGCAAAGAGATGATCGAAGACACGCGGCACAGGCTTTTGGCGGCAGGCAGACAAGCATTCGCGAACAAAGGCTATGCCGACTCTTCAATGGATGACTTCACTGCCAATGTCGGCCTGACCCGGGGAGCGCTTTATCACCACTTTGGCGACAAAAAAGGCTTGCTTGAGGCCGTCATCCAGCAAATAGACGCCGAGACGTCTGTACGCCTGCGCGCCATTACCGCTCAGGCGAACTCCACCTGGGATGGCTTTATCAATGAAAGCATCGCCTATATGGAGATGGCGATAGAGCCGGAAATCCAGCGTATTGTGCTGCTCGATGGCCCCGCAGTACTGGGCAACCCTGCCCTGTGGTCAAACCAGAACGCCTGCATTCAGGGCACCATGGAGTGCCTGGAGAAGCTGAAAAGCGAGCACGTCATCCAGGACATCGAGGTTGAAGCGACAGCCAGACTGCTGAATGGCGCCACATTGAGCGCCGCCTTGTGGATCGCCGCTGATCCACAACCACTGGCCGCACTGGAGAAAGCAAAAAATGCATTCGTCGCGCTGGCCAATGGTTTGCTGAAAGATTAAAACCCCTAGGCGTAATACTTTTAGCACACATCAAAAAGCGCAGCCCGTGGGCTGCGCTTTTGTTTACGGAGAGGCTTTGCTAATGCAACGCGACTCTATTGCCGAGCAATCAATCCGGCGCCGAAGTGCGGATCAAGTGATCGAAAGCGCTCAGAGAGGCTTTAGCGCCTTCGCCGACCGCAATCACGATCTGCTTATAAGGCACTGTGGTCACGTCACCGGCAGCAAAGATCCCGGGTATCGATGTCTCACCACGTGCATCAACCACGATCTCGCCACGCGGAGTCAGCTCGATGGTGCCTTTGAGCCAATCGGTGTTAGGCAGCAGACCGATCTGCACGAAAATGCCTTCCAGCTCGACGGTGTGCAGCGCTTCTGTTGCACGGTCTTTGTAACGCAGACCGTTGACCTTCTGCCCGTCACCGGTCACTTCAGTGGTCTGGGCGTTAGTGATCACCGTTACGTTTGGCAAGCTGTTGAGCTTGCGCTGCAACACGGCGTCAGCGCGCAACTTGGTGTCAAACTCGAGCAATGTCACGTGTGACACGATCCCGGCCAGGTCAATGGCCGCCTCGACACCCGAGTTACCACCACCGATCACCGCAACGCGCTTGCCTTTAAACAGCGGGCCGTCACAGTGAGGGCAGTACGCCACACCACGGCTGCGGTATTCCTGCTCGCCCGGCACATTCATTTCGCGCCAGCGGGCACCGGTCGCCAAAATCAAGGTCTTGGCTTTGAGCGAAGCACCGCTGGCGAATTTAACTTCGTGCAGCTCGCCCGCTTTGCCCGGCAACAGCTTGTCAGCACGCTGCAGGTTCATGATGTCGACGTCGTATTGCTTGACGTGTTCTTCCAGCGCGGTGGCCAGTTTCGGACCTTCGGTTTCCTGCACCGAGATAAAGTTCTCGATCGCCATGGTGTCGAGCACCTGGCCGCCGAAGCGTTCTGCCGCCACACCGGTACGAATGCCTTTACGCGCTGCGTAGATGGCCGCCGCTGCACCGGCTGGGCCGCCACCGATAACCAGCACATCAAAGGCCTCTTTGGCGCTGATTTTTTCGGCCTGACGCTCAATGGCGCTGGTGTCCAGCTTGCCAAGGATCTCTTCCAGGCCCATGCGGCCCTGACCGAAGTTAACCCCGTTCAGGTAAACGCTCGGCACCGCCATCACTTGACGCTCGGTGACTTCGTCCTGGAACAGCGCGCCGTCAATCGCCACGTGGCGAATGTTCGGGTTCAACACTGCCATCAAATTCAGCGCCTGCACCACATCCGGGCAGTTCTGGCATGACAGCGAGAAATAGGTCTCGAAGTTGAACTCACCTTTAAGGGAGCGGATTTGTTCAATCACTTCGGCACTGGCTTTCGATGGGTGGCCGCCGACTTGCAGCAGGGCCAGCACCAGCGAAGTAAATTCGTGGCCCATCGGGATACCAGCAAAACGCAAGCTGATATCGCCGCCTGGACGGTTCAACGAGAACGAAGGCTTACGCGCATCGTTGCCGTTATCCAGCAAGGTAATCTGGCTGGACAGGCTGGTAATTTCTTTTAACAGGTCATGCATTTCACGGGATTTCGCACCGTCGTCGAGAGACGCAACGATCTCGATCGGCTGTGTGACCCGCTCCAGGTATGACTTCAACTGTGCTTTTAGATTGGCGTCCAACATACGGGCGATCTCCTAACTGTTTAATTCTGTGTCAAAAAAAACGCCCGAGCGAATGTCGCCCGGGCGTTTTGAGGGCGATGCTGCTGACAACTCAGGTGCGGATCACCGCCCTAGTCTTCACAGACTTAGATCTTGCCAACCAGGTCCAGCGAAGGAGCGAGGGTGGATTCACCTTCTTTCCATTTAGCTGGGCATACTTCGCCTGGGTGAGCAGCAACGTACTGAGCAGCCTTGATTTTGCGCAGCAGCTCGGAAGCGTCACGGCCAACACCGCCGTCGTTCAGTTCAACGATTTTGATCTGACCTTCTGGGTTGATCACGAAAGTACCGCGGTCAGCCAGACCTGCTTCTTCGATCAGAACGTCGAAGTTGCGGGAGATGGTCAGCGTAGGGTCGCCGATCATGGTGTACTGGATTTTGCCGATGGCTGGCGAAGTGTTGTGCCAGGCAGCGTGAGCAAAGTGGGTGTCAGTCGACACGCTGTAGATTTCCACGCCGAGTTTTTTGAACTCTTCGTAGTTGTCAGCCAGGTCTTCCAGCTCGGTTGGGCAAACGAAGGTGAAGTCGGCTGGGTAGAAGAACACTACAGACCACTTGCCTTTCAGGTCAGCGTCCGACACTTCCACGAAGCTGCCGTTTTTGTATGCAGTAGCTTTGAACGGTTTTACTTGGCTGTTGATGATAGGCATCGTTGACTCTCCGTCAGGGTTGAAAAGTTGATGGGGTGAATCCTAACAACTCATTTCGTATCTGGCTCATTGGTAAAGCTGATGCTCACGATTGGTTTTGACTATCAGCCGACCCTATAAATAGTCAAAAACTAAATATGGACCGAATGGCCGGCTTTCAAGTTGACGTCGATCAGCTACCAATGCGTTTTTCAGCGGTCATGCTCATCCCGGCAAACGGGGTGGACTCAACATAGCGCATGGCTGACTTGATGTCTTTCCAGCCGACGTAATTCATCAGCGACTTCAAGTCCCATCCACTTTGATGCGCCCATGTTGCAAAACCGCGACGCAGCGAGTGACTGGTGTAATGTTCGGCAGGTATGCCTGCTCGCTCCAGCGCCTGGCGCAGAAGCGGGATCACGCTATTAGCGTGCAAGCCCTCCTCACTCAGATTGCCCCAGCGATCAATACCCCTGAACACCGGGCCGCGTACCAGGGCTGCTGTATTCAGCCATTCGATGTAAGCCCGCACCGGGCATAGCCTCAGCAGCGCCGGGGTTTGAAAGGTCTTGCCCAGATTGTCGCGATCACTTTTGCTGCGCGGTAAATACAAGGTAATGCCCGAGCCTGCCACCGCCTGCACGTGCTCGACCTGCAAGCGACACAACTCATCGCTACGAAACCCGCGCCAGAACCCCAGCAGGATCAACGCCGCATCGCGCCGCGCGCGCAGCAGTCCCGGTTGATCCGCATTGGCCTGCGCGATATTCGCCTCACTTTCAAGCCAGTCAATGACTTGCTCCAGATGCTGCAACTGTAGCGGCGCAGCTTGTTTCTCTTGGGCCGGGTGCAGCGCGCGAATGCCCTTGAACACTTTGCGCACCACTGGCGACTTGGTCGGGTCGGCAAAGCCCTGGCTGTTATGCCACTGCGCGATAGCCGACAAACGCAGCTTGAGCGTGTTGATCGACAGCTGACCGGCATGCGCCACCAGATAGCGCGCCACGCTGTCGCTGGTGGCGGGCAAAAAGCCGCCCCAGGTCACTTCGAAGTGCTCGATAGCTGCCCGATAACTGCGACGGGTGTTATCGCGGGTCGCGGCGTTTAAGTAGCGATCCAGCTCGCTCATGCCCTGTTCTCTTGGTTGACGTACTGAAATAGCGCCTAAAAAACGGCTCGGGCGCTATGACACGGGATAATACCAGTATATCCCGCCTCAAAATCAGCAATTTAAAACAAAAATAAAGTGCTAATATAGTACGTAATTACAGGATACATACCACAGTACATAATCGTAGGAGAATGCCATGGCTCGTGGCGGCGTAAACAAGGCGGTGGTGCAAATAGCGCGCACGGCGATACTGGCTCGCGGCGAACACCCCAGCATCGATGCAGTACGAATTGAAATGGGCAACACCGGGTCGAAAACCACGATCCACCGCTACCTCAAGGAGCTCGACGAGACCGACTCACGTCGCGGCGTGCAGCACGAACAGCTAGGTGATGAGCTGAGCGAACTGGTCGCCCGCCTCGCCCAGCGCCTGAAAGAACAAGCGCAAGAGCCAATCGACCGCGCCGAAGCGCACTACGAGCAGCTCAAAGCAGAGTTGCGCGACCAACTGGCGCAAGCGCAGCAAGACCATCTGCAATTGCAGAAAGAGCTGGACATCCAGAACACGGCCTTGCAGCAAGAAACGGCGAACCTGGAAGCTACCCGTTCCATGCTGCAAACCGAGCAAACACGCAACGCTGCGCTCAATCAGGCGTGCAGCGATTTCGAGCTGCGCCTCAACGACCGCGACGAGCAGATCCGCTCACTGGAAGAAAAACACCTGCACGCCCGCGATGCGCTGGAGCATTACCGCAGCGCAGTCAAAGAGCAGCGCGAGCAGGAACAGCGCCGTCATGAAGGTCAACTGCAACAACTACAAATGGAATTGCGCCAAGCGCAGCAAAGCGCGCTGGTGCGTCAGGACGAAATCACCCAACTGCACCGCGATAACGAACGCGTACTCAGTGAAAGCCGCGCATTGAGCAAAGAGCTGAATCAAGCCAGCGATCAGCAGCACAAGCTGAGCAACCTGAATGAACGACTGACCGCCCAACTGAGCCAGCAAGAAAGCGAACGCACATTGCTGCAAGAACGCTTGCGGGTCGCCACCCAAGAAAGCCAGGCATTAAAAGAAGCGCAAAACCAGGCCCTTGAAGCCAGCGCAGCTTTGACATTTAGAGCCCTCAAGGCGGAGGCGGCACTGGAGACCCTCACTGCCAGCCCAAGCAACACCCCAAAAGAGGCTACCGAGAATTAACCCTTGAGCAGGCTTGCCCGTCAGTGCCACCAACTCCACGTGCAAGCCCGCTCCCAGAACATGCGTTCAGCAACCGTTCAGCCAATGAAATCGATTCTTGTTTAGCAATACGTATCAGTATGTTACAAATTAGCCACTACTAATTCGTGACGCGGTGCTCTCTTCATGCTTGTTCCTTTTCTGATCATGCTGCGCGAGGGCATTGAAGCCGCGCTTATCGTCGGCATTATTGCCAGCTACCTTAAGCAAACCGGTCGTGGGCAGTGGATGCCAGCGGTATGGATCGGGGTTTTCCTTGCCGCAGCCTTGTCCCTGCTGGTCGGTGGCGGCCTGAAGCTGATGAGCGCTGAATTCCCGCAAAAGCAACAAGAACTCTTTGAAGGCATCGTCGGCCTGATTGCCGTCGGCATCCTCAGCTCGATGGTGTTCTGGATGCGCAAAGTCGCGCGCTCCATTAAAAGCTCGCTGCACACCTCCCTTGACCACGCTCTTGCCGGCTCTAAACACCAGGTAACTGCGCTGATCGCCATGGTGTTTTTTGCCGTGGCCCGTGAAGGTCTGGAAACCGTGTTCTTCTTGCTCGCGGTTTTCCAGCAAAGCGAGGGCCCTGCAGCGCCTTTGGGCGCCCTGCTCGGTTTGATCCTGGCGATCTTTGTCGGTTTTGCGATCTACACCGGCAGCATGCGCCTGAACCTCGGCCTGTTTTTCCGTTGGACCGGGCTGTTCATTCTGGTGGTAGCGGCGGGCATTCTGGCCAACTCGGTCCAGGCCCTGCACGAAGCCGGCTTGTGGAATGCCCTGCAAGGCGTGGTGTTTGACATCAGCAGCACGCTGCCGATGGACGGCCCGCTCGGCTCGGTCCTCGCCGGCATGTTCGGCTATCAAGATGCGCCCACCATCAGCGTGCTCGGCGCTTATGTCATTTATCTGGTCGTGGCCCTGGTGATGTTCTTTCGCTCCCCGCCCGCTCTAAAGGTTGCCCAACCCTCTTCAGTGACGAACTCATAAGGTCCTGCATGTCTACCCCTGCAAGCGGTACACCCCCTCGCGCACTGCGCTGGGCGGTGGCCGGTTCGGTGATCGTTATGATCGCGGCCGGCGGTTTGTTCTATTACGCCTCGCAACTGGCTGCCGCCAAACGCAAGGTTCACAGCAATGAAATCACCGTTACGATTCACCCGCACAGCTGCGAACCGAATGAGCTAACAGTTCCGGCAGGCTTTAACAGCTTCCGCATCGTCAACGCCTCGGAACGCGCGGTGGAATGGGAAATCCTCGACGGCGTACTGGTGATCGAAGAGCGCGAAAACATTGCCCCCGGTTTGAGCCAAGTGATCAATGCCACGCTCAATCCCGGCGATTACGCCATTACTTGCGGCCTGCTCAGCAACCCGCGCGGCAAGCTCCATGTCACACCGACCGCCGAATCTGAAGCCAAGGCCAAGGCACGCCCGTCGATGGTGGCGTTTATCGGCCCGCTGTCTGAGTTCCGGGTGTATTTGAGCAGCCAGAGCAATGCGCTGATCAAAGCGATCGACGCTTTGTCGCAAGCCATCAGCAGTGGCGACCTTACCCAGGCGCAAGCGCTCTATGTTCCGGCCCGCGAGGCTTATCAGCGCCTGGCGCCCGCCGCGCAACGCTTGGGCGAACTGGACAACACCCTGAATGCCCGCGCCGACTATTTTGAAAAACGCGAGCAGGATCCGGGTTTCAGCGGATTCCATCGTCTCGAATATGGCCTTTTTGATCAACGCAGCACCCAGGGCCTGGCGCCTGTGGCCGAACAACTGCAAGCCAATGCGGCATTGCTCAAGCAGCAATTGATGGCGCAATCCCTGCCGCCTGAGCAGTTAGTCAGCATCGTTTCGCGCACGCTGCACAACATGGCCGACACCCGCGCCACCAGCGGCGAAGAAGAGCGCTACAGCCATATCGACCTCAACGGTTTTGCCGCCAACCTGCAAACCACCCGCAAAGTGGTTGACCTGTTGCGCCCGCTGCTGGCCAAAAACAATGCTGACATCCTGCTCAACATTGATAACGCCAGCACTGCACTCGACTCCGAACTCGACTCCTTTAAAACCGCTCAGGGCTATGCCACGTACGACACGGTAAGCGCCGCCCAGCGTCAAGCAATCAGTAACAAGGCCAAGGCTCTGGCCGATGCACTCGATGGAATCGATCCAGCCCTCGGCCTTTCCGGCCTGTAATGCAGACGAGACGCACATGAGCGATTCAGACAACACCCAGAATGAAATCAACCTGCAACGTCGTCGCGTACTGCTCGGCATGGGCGTCGCCGGGGCCGCACTGGCAGGCAGCGCTCTCAGTTGCCCGGCCATGGCCGCCAGCGGTGCAGCCAATGCGCAAGTGACTCAGGCACCCAGCAGCGACAAGACCCAGGATCACCACGAGTTCCACGGCCAGCACCAAAACGGCATCGTCACGCCTCGCCCGGCCGCCGGCATGCTGGTGTCCTTTGATGTACTTGCCACTGATCGCGCAGACCTCGAACGCCTGTTCCGCACCCTGAACGAACGCATCGCGTTTCTGACCAAGGGCGGCCCGGTGACACAAGTCGACCCCAAACTGCCACCCACCGACTCAGGCATCCTCGGCCCGGTGGTTACGCCTGACAACCTGACCGTGACGGTATCGGTCGGCGAGTCGCTGTTTGATGAACGTTATGGCCTGAGCAGCGTAAAGCCCAAGCACCTGAGCCGCATGCAGGGCTTTCCCAACGACGCGCTGGAGCCTGCCTTTTGCCATGGTGATTTGAGCCTGCAATTTTGCGCCAACACCGCCGACACCAACATCCACGCCCTGCGCGACATCGTTAAAAACCTGCCCGACCTGTTGCTAGTGCGCTGGAAGCAAGAAGGCACAGTACCGCCGCAAGCGCCCACCAAACCGGGCGTTCCCCCGCAGAGCGCGCGCAACTTCCTGGGTTTCCGTGATGGCTCAGCCAACCCGGACTCCAACGACAACACCCTGATGAACAGCATCGTCTGGGTCCAGCCAGGCAGCGACGAACCCAAGTGGGCGGTCGATGGCAGCTACCAGGCGGTGCGCATCATTCGCAACTTTGTCGAACGCTGGGACCGCACGCCGCTGCAAGAGCAGCAAAGCATCTTCGGCCGCAACAAGGCCAGCGGCGCACCGATGGATGGCCATCACGAAACCGACGTACCGGATTACAGCAAAGACCCTGAAGGCAAAGTCACCAAGCTGGATGCGCACATCCGCCTGGCCAACCCGCGCACTGCCGAAACCAGCAAAAGCTTGATCTTGCGCCGCCCGTTCAACTACTCGAACGGTGTCAACAAGAACGGTCAACTGGACATGGGCCTGCTGTTTATCTGCTACCAGAGCAATCTGGAAAACGGCTTCATCGCCGTACAGACCCGACTCAATGGTGAGCCACTGGAGGAATACCTTAAGCCAATTGGCGGAGGTTACTTCTTTACCTTGCCGGGCGTACGCGACGACAAAGACTTTATTGGGCGCTCGCTGCTGAATGCCGCAGCGCCCCTGACTCGAACTTGATTTCACCCCCAACCTGAACCTAAAACAAACCGGAAAAGTCCCATGAAGAAGACGCCGCTCGCACTGTTTATCGCTCTAGGTTTGCTCCATACCCCGCTCTCGGTATTCGCGGCGAATGCACCACTGGACCTGGTGCAACCTGTATCGGACTACAAGATTTACGTCACTGATGAAATCGACACGCTGGCGCAAGAAACCCAGAAGTTCACCGACGCCATCAAAAAGGGCGACCTAGCCACCGCCAAAAAGCTCTACGCACCGACCCGCGTGCATTACGAGTCGATTGAGCCGATTGCCGAACTGTTCAGTGACCTCGACGCGTCTATCGACTCCCGGGTTGATGACCATGAGAAAGGCGTGACCGCTGAAGACTTCACCGGCTTCCACCGCATCGAATACACCCTGTTCTCCGAGAACACCACCAAGGGTCTCGATGTACTGGCTGACAAACTCAATGCCGACGTCAAAGACTTGCAAACCCGCGTTGCCGGTCTAACCTTCCCGCCAGATAAGGTCGTGGGCGGTGCGGCTGCGCTGATGGAAGAAGTGGCTGCGACCAAGATTTCTGGCGAAGAAGACCGTTACAGCCATACCGACCTGTATGACTTCCAGGGCAACGTAGACGGCGCGAAGAAGATTTTCGACTTGTTCCGTCCGCAAATTGCAGCCAATGACAAAGCTTTTGCCGACAAGGTCGACAAAAACTTCGCCACGGTTGACAAGATCCTGGCCAAGTACAAAACCAAAGATGGCGGTTTTGAAACCTACGACAAGGTCAAGGATAACGACCGCAAGGCACTGGTTGGCCCGGTTAACACTCTGGCCGAAGACCTGTCTACATTGCGCGGCAAGCTGGGCTTGAACTAAACCCGCTTGAACAGCGCCAATCTGTGTGACGCATTTCACAAATCCGCAGGTTGGCGCTGTTTTTTGCGTCCGTTAAAAAAAGTCATTTTTCTGTGTAATGAATGACTTGGATCATTGTTTAAAATCGCCAAAACCCCATCCTTGTTACCCGATACATTTCCCCCACACTTTTACCCATAAAGCCGCGGGCCAAGCGCTACACGGGGTTTCCTGAATAGCACCTGTCTGCCCCCTAAAAACATGGCCTTTTGATTCAACTTTCATAGGTTTTTCACACCTCTGCGTTTAACGTAGGCGTCAGCTTTTAGGAATAACAAAAATAGTTTGTAAGAAAAATCATGTAGATAACGTAGTTTGATGACTTTACCTTCGTCAGTTTTAGGCTTTAATGCCTGCAGGCGTAATCTGTCTAGCGCGCCTGAACAGGCCGACTTCTCAGACGAGTCATCTTGTACCATTGAAACTGACTGGAACGAATAACTTGAAACCCTACCCTATCCAGTGCGTGTCGATCGTCATTCCGGTCTACAACGAAGAACAGAGCCTGCCTGAGCTGCTGCGCCGTACCGAATCAGCCTGTGCCCAGCTTACCCAAGCTTACGAAATCGTACTGGTCGACGATGGCAGCCGAGACAAATCGGCGCAAATCCTGCAAGACGCTGCCGAACGTGAAGGCAGCCCGGTAGTGGCGGTGATCCTCAACCGTAACTATGGACAACATGCCGCCATCATGGCCGGCTTTGAAAACTCCAAGGGCGATGTAGTCATCACCCTGGACGCTGACTTGCAAAACCCTCCAGAAGAAATCCCCCGTCTGGTTGCCCAGGCAGCCTTGGGCTATGACGTGGTTGGTACTGTGCGCAACAACCGTCAGGACTCGGCCTGGCGCCGCTGGCCTTCGCGCCTCATCAACCTGGCCGTACAGCGTTCCACCGGCGTTGCCATGAGCGACTACGGCTGCATGCTGCGCGCCTATCGCCGTTCGATTGTCGACGCGATGCTGGCATGCCGCGAGCGCAGCACCTTTATCCCGATTCTCGCCAACAGCTTTGCCCGCCACACCACCGAGGTGCTGGTGCAGCACGCCGAGCGTGAACACGGCGATTCGAAATACAGCCCGATGCGCCTGATCAACCTGATGTTTGACTTGATCACCTGCATGACCACCACCCCCCTGCGCCTGCTGAGCATCATTGGCTTCAGCATGGCCTTGCTGGGCGGCGTTTTCGCCATTCTGCTGATCGTACTGCGCCTGATCTTTGGCGCTACCTGGGCGGGCGACGGCACCTTCGTACTGTTTGCCGTGCTGTTTGTGTTCACCGGCGGCCAATTCATTGGCATGGGCCTGCTGGGTGAGTACCTGGGACGTATGTACAGCGATGTGCGTGCACGCCCTCGGTTCTTCATCGAGAAAATCGTCCGCGCAGAGCCGGCCACTGAAACTGCTACACCTTGCAACTCGTCTTCTTCTACTTCGACACAGGTCTAACCATGAGTTTGAAAGCCGTTGTTTTCGCCTATCACGATATTGGCTGCACAGGCATCGAAGCCCTGCTCAATGCAGGCTACGACATTGCTGCCGTGTTCACCCATGCTGATGACCCCTCGGAAAATAACTTCTACGGTTCTGTGGCCCAACTGTGCGCCCGTAAAGGCATTCCGGTACACGCTCCGGAAGATGCTAACCACCCACTGTGGATCGAGCGCATTCGCAAACTGAATGCCGACTACATTTTCTCGTTCTACTACCGCAACCTGCTGGGCGAAGAACTGCTGGCCAGCTCCAGCAAAGGCGCGTTCAACCTGCACGGTTCCCTGCTGCCCCGCTACCGCGGCCGCGCTCCAGCCAACTGGGTACTGGTCAACGGCGAAACCGAAACCGGCGTTACCCTGCACCGCATGGTCAAACGCGCCGATGCCGGTGACATTGTGGCCCAGGAACGCATCAGCATTGAGCGCAGCGACACCGCGCTGAGCCTGCACGCCAAGCTGCGTGAAACCGCTGCAAAACTGCTGGCAGAAACCTTGCCTGTGCTGCCTGAAGGCAAGCTCAAAGAAACCCCGCAAGACGAATCCAAGGCCACTTACTTCGGTCGTCGTACTGCCGCTGATGGCCTGCTGCAGTGGAACCGCCCGGCTGAAGAACTGTTCAACCTGGTCCGTGCGGTCACCCAGCCGTATCCAGGAGCGTTCTGCGCCGTTGGCGAGCACAAACTGATTGTCTGGGCCAGCGAAGTGGTTGCCGGCAACGAAGGCCAGGCACCGGGCAACGTGATCAGCTGCGACCCGCTGCGTATCGCTTGCGGCAAAGACTCGCTGGTGATCACCGCCGGTCAGCGCAACGACAACGGCCTGTACCTGAGCGGCCCGCAACTGGCTCGTGAACTGGGTCTGGTTGACGGCTCGCGTCTGCGTGGCAGCGAATCCGGCCGTCCGGCCCGTCGTACCCGCGTTCTGATCCTGGGCGTTAACGGCTTTATCGGTAACCACCTGTCCGAGCGTCTGCTGCAAGACGACCGCTACGAAGTGTACGGCCTGGACATCGGCTCTGATGCCATTGACCGCCTGCGCAGCCACCCGAACTTCCACTTCGTTGAAGGCGATATCAGCATCCACACCGAGTGGATCGAGTACCACATCAAGAAGTGCGACGTGATCCTGCCGCTGGTCGCCATCGCCACGCCGATCGAATACACCCGCAACCCGCTGCGCGTATTCGAACTGGACTTCGAAGAGAACCTCAAGCTGGTTCGCTACTGCGTCAAGTACAACAAGCGCGTGATCTTCCCGTCCACGTCCGAAGTGTATGGCATGTGCCAGGACCAGAACTTCGACGAAGACACCTCAAACCTGATTGTTGGCCCGATCAACAAGCAGCGCTGGATCTACTCCGTGTCCAAGCAACTGCTGGACCGCGTGATCTGGGCTTACGGTACCAAAGGCCTGAAGTTCACCCTGTTCCGTCCGTTCAACTGGATGGGCCCGCGTCTGGACCGTCTGGACTCGGCTCGTGTTGGCAGCTCGCGCGCCATCACTCAGTTGATCCTGCACCTCGTGGAAGGCACCCCGATCCGTCTGGTTGACGGTGGTGCTCAGAAGCGCTGCTTCACTGACGTGGCTGACGGCATCGAAGCCCTGGCACGCATCATTGAAAACAAAGACGGCAAATGTGACGGCCAGATCATCAACATCGGCAACCCGGAAAACGAAGCCAGCATTCGTGAACTGGGCCATGAGTTGCTGCGTCAGTTCGAAGCGCACCCGCTGCGTGACAACTTCCCGCCGTTCGCCGGTTTCCGCGACGTGGAAAGCCAGTCGTTCTACGGCACCGGCTACCAGGACGTAAGCCACCGCAAGCCAAGCGTTGAGAACGCACGTCGCCTGATCGACTGGACACCGACCACCGAGCTGAGCGAAACCATCGGCAAGACTCTGGATTTCTTCCTGCGTGAAGCCATGGTTGAAATCGCGGAAAAACGTTAATGCAAGCTGGACTACGTATTGATGTCGACACCTACCGAGGCACCCGTGAAGGGGTGCCGCGGTTACTCGAATTGCTCGACGAAGCCGATGTAAAAGCCACGTTTTTCTTTAGTGTGGGGCCGGACAACATGGGCCGCCATTTATGGCGCCTGATCAAGCCCCAGTTCTTCTGGAAAATGATGCGCTCCAAGGCTGCCAGCCTGTACGGCTGGGATATTTTGCTGGCCGGCACCGCCTGGCCAGGCAAACCGATTGGCAAGGATCTGGGGCATTTGATGCGCCAGACCCTGGCCGCGGGCCACGAGGTGGGCTTGCACGCGTGGGATCACCACGGCTGGCAGGCCAACACCGGGCGCTGGAGCGAGGCACAGCTGATCGAGCAGATTCGCCGGGGTGTTGACACCCTGAGCGACATCACCGGGCAAGCGGTCGAATGTTCGGCCGCCGCCGGTTGGCGCGCAGATGAACGCGTAGTCCAGGCCAAAGAAACCTTTGGCTTTCGTTACAACAGCGATTGCCGCGGGCACAGTCTGTTTCGGCCAAGGTTGGCCGACGGCAAACTGGGCGCGCCGCAAATCCCTGTTGATTTGCCTACATTCGATGAAGTAGTCGGGCCCGAGCTGAGTGCTGCCGACTTCAATTCATACATTCTTGATCGCTTCAGCCCGCAAAAGCTGAACGCGTACACCATCCATGCAGAAGTAGAAGGGATTCTAATGGCCAATGACTTTCGTCAATTGCTGACGCAGGCCCGTGCCCGCGACATTCACTTTCAGCCCCTTAAGGACTTATTACCCGCCGATATCGACAGCTTGCCCGCTGGCCAATTGAGCCGTGGCGTGCTGGATGGTCGTGAAGGCTGGCTGGGAGTGCAGAAGCCATGACTCAACGCTGGATGATTCCACTGCTGGTTTTAGCTTTTATCGCCTTTTACCTGTTACCCCTGGGCACCCACGGTCTGTGGATCCCGGACGAAGCGCGTTATGCGCAAATCGGCCAGCAAATCCTGGTCGACGGTAACTGGGTTACCCCGCACTTCATGGACATACGCTACTTCGAGAAGCCGATTGCCGGTTACTGGATGATCGCTATCGGCCAGGCCATTTTTGGTGAAAACCTGTTTGGCGTGCGCATTGCCTCGGCGATTGCCACCGGCCTGAGCGTGTTGCTGGCCTACCTGGTCGCCCGCCGCCTGTGGAACGACCCGCGCAAGAGCTTCGCCTGCGCGCTGGTGTACATGACCTTCGGCCTCATTGCTGGCCAGGCCGGCTACTCCAACCTTGATCCGCAGTTCACCCTGTGGGTCAACCTGAGCCTGGTTGCCCTGTGGTTTGCGGTCGATACCCAGGACTCACGTCAGCGCCTGTTCAGTTGGGCGCTGCTGGGTTTTGCCTGCGGCATGGGCTTTATGACCAAGGGCTTCCTGGCCCTATTGCTGCCGGTGCTGATCGCCCTGCCCTACATGATCTGGCAAAAGCGTTTTCTGGAGCTGGTCAAATACGGCCTGGTTGCCATGCTGGTTGCGGCCGTCGTGTCGTTGCCCTGGGTATTGGCGGTGCACGCACAAGAGCCGGATTACTGGCGCTTCTTCTTCTGGCACGAGCACATCCGCCGCTTTGCCGGTGAAGATGCCCAGCACGGTCGCCCATGGTGGTTCTACCTGCCGCTGATGGTGGTTTCCAGCTTGCCGTGGGCGGCCCTGCTGCCGGCCACACTCAAAGATGCCTGGAGCCAGAAGCGTCAGACCGGCGTGATCTTTGTGCTGATGTGGATGTTGCTGCCGCTGGCCTTGTTCAGCCTGAGCAAGGGCAAACTGCCGACCTACATCATGCCGTGCATGCTGCCTCTGGCCCTGTTGCTGGGCCACGCGCTGATGGACCGCGTTGATCAGGCGAAAACCCTGTCACTGCGCCTCAATGGCCTGGTTAACCTGCTGATTGGCGCCGTGGCCTTGCTGGCCCTGATCTTCTTCCAGATCAAAAAGCCTTTCTACGACAACGAGCCGCTACACATGGCTTTGCTGGTCGTGGTCTTACTGACCTGGATCGTTACCGGCCTGCTGGCCATGACCCGTCCGCTGAAAATGTGGGCGGCGCCTGCTGTGGCCATGGGCGTTCTGGTACTGGTGTTGCCAGCCAGCATGCCAAGCAGCGTGGTGCACAACAAAATGCCTGACCAGTTTGTGCTGCATCATCTGGACGCATTGAAGCCTGCGACTGCCCTGCTGAGTAACGACTTGGGCGCCGCATCGGCACTGTCATGGCGCCTGCGTCGTCCAGACGTAACGCTGTACAACACGCAGGGCGAGGTCAAATACGGCCTGACCTATGACGATGCCAAAGGCAAAAGCATTGGTCTGGAAGAGGTTCAGCAATGGCTTGCCGATGCACGTCTCAAAGGCCCGGTAGGTGTTGTGATGCGGGTCAAGGACAGCGATGAAACCCATGAAATGGACATGCTGCCCAAAGATGCCGAACGCTTTGACGAAGGCAACATGGTGATTTTGATCTACCCGCAGACCACTCCATGACCCTCACCCTGTTGCTCATGGCATGTCTGTTGACGTGCGCAGGCCAGGTGGCCCAGAAGTACGCCGTCGAAAGCTGGCGTGGGCCTGAGTCGGGGTTCGCGCAAAAGTTGCGCTCTCCCTGGCTGTGGCTGGCCCTGCTGTGCCTGGGCCTGGGTTTGCTGGTGTGGTTGCTGGTGTTGCAACGCCTTGAAGTGGGCATCGCTTACCCGATGCTCAGCCTCAACTTTGTCCTGATCACCCTGGTAGCCCGCTACCTGTTTAAAGAAACCATCGACCTGCGCCACTGGTGTGGCGTGGGCCTGGTGATTGCCGGTGTGGTTCTGCTGGGGCAACACGCATGAGTCTGCGCCGAGGTTTTACCTTTGCCTGCGCCAGCGTATTGCTGGTCAGTGGCGCCCAGTTGGGCATGCGCTGGAGCATGACGCGCTTGCCGGAACCGACACAGTGGCTGGAGGCAATCAGCCAAGGAGACGTTTCAATCAGCGCATTGGCCGTCGTGTTTGCCGCGATCATGGCCTACGCGCTGTCGATGCTCTGCTGGTTGCTGGCCTTGCGCGACCTGCCCTTGGGGCGGGCCTATTCGCTGCTCAGCTTCAGCTACGCTCTGGTCTACCTGCTGGCCGCCAGCCTGCCGGTGTTCCATGAGAGCTTCACCCTTTCAAAAACCCTTGGGGTGGCCTTGGTCATTCTGGGGGTGCTGACGATCAACTCTCGACGTACCCCAAGTTCCAGGAACAGCGCATGAAAATCAGTGTATTTGGTAGTGGTTATGTAGGCCTGGTGCAGGCAACGGTATTGGCGGAAGTCGGCCACGACGTGATTTGCATGGACATTGATCAGAAAAAGGTCGAGCTGTTACAGCAAGGTCACGTCAGCATTTTTGAGCCGGGGCTTTCGAGCCTCGTGCGTGAAAACCTTGAAAGCAAGCGCCTGCGCTTTACTAGCGACGAGAAAACCGCTGTTGAGCATGGCCAGGTACTGTTTATCGCCGTTGGCACTCCGCCCAGCGAAGACGGCTCTGCTGATCTCAAAGCGGTCTTCTCGGTGGGCGACGCAGTTGCCCGCCACCGCGTAGAACCAGCCATTCTGGTCGAGAAATCCACCGTGCCCGTGGGCACCGGTGACGCACTGACCGCGCACATCAACAAAGCGCTGGAACAAGCCGGCCGCTCGTTGCAATTCGACGTGGTGTCCAACCCGGAGTTCCTTAAGGAAGGCTCGGCCGTCAGCGACTGCCGCCGCCCGGACCGCATCATCATTGGTTGCGAGCGCGACGAAGTGCGCGACGTGATGCGTGATCTGTACGCGCCGTTCAACCGCAACCATGACCGCATCATCAACATGGACCTGCGCAGCGCCGAGCTGACCAAGTACGCCGCCAACTGCATGCTGGCGACCAAAATCAGCTTCATCAACCAGATCGCCGAACTGGCCGAACACTTGGGTGCGGACATTGAGTCGGTGCGTCTGGGCATCGGTGCCGACACCCGTATTGGCTACCACTTTATCTACCCTGGCTGCGGCTATGGCGGTTCGTGCTTCCCTAAAGACATGCGCGCGTTGATCCACAGCGCTCAGCAAGTCAACTGCTCCAGCGACCTGCTGCAAGCTGTAGAAGCCATCAACGAACGTCAGAAACACAAACTGTTTGATCGTATCAATGCCTACTTCAAAGGCGACCTCAAGGGCAAAACCTTTGCCTTGTGGGGCCTGGCGTTCAAACCCAACACCGACGACATGCGCGACGCGCCTAGCCGCGTACTGATGGAAGCTTTGTGGGCCGCGGGTGCAGACGTTCGCGCCTTCGACCCTGAAGCCATGCAAGAAACCCAGCGCCTGTACGGTGATGAACCTCGCCTGAGCCTGATGGGCACGCCGGAATCCGTGCTGCAAGGCGCCGATGCTTTGATCGTGTGCACTGAATGGCAGCAGTTCAAGGCGCCAGATTTTGACCTGATCAAACAACGCCTGAAAACCCCGGTGATTTTCGACGGTCGTAACCTGTATGACAGCGAGCGCCTGACCCGCGCGGGCTTGCAGTACTTCCCGATGGGGCGCGGCGAGTCTATCAACTTGCCGGTTTCACAAGGCGCTACAGCCGTTTAACGCTTCAACAGCGCCGCCATTGGTAACAATGGCGGCGTTTTTTATGGATGAAATTCGACTGTTTGCCCCTGCACGCCCCCTATTGAGTCAAGGAAACTCGACATGCCGGCTTTCTCTTCCCCCAGCGTTTTACGTGCCTTGCACCGACAGTCACTGCTACTGGGGGCGTTGACCTTACTGCTGTTTATTGTGGGTGATATTCACCAGGCTGCGATCGGCTTTGATTCGCGCTTTGTGATGTTTGCCAAGGAAATGCTGCGTCACGGCCCAAGCTTTTTCCCTACCACCTATGGCGAGCCCTACGCTGATTACAACGCCACCACCACCGTGTTTACCTGGCTGCTGTCGTTGCCATTTGGCGAGGTCAACAGCCTCACCGCCTGGCTGCCCACCGCTATTGCCAGCTCGATCATTGTGACCCTGATCTATCGCCTGGTAGCCCCGCAATCCACGACATGGGCCTTGCTCAGCGTGGCGCTGCTGTTACTCAGCATGACCTTCATCACCGAAACCCGCGCCGTGTCGCTGGACCAAATGCTCGCGGCGGTTAGCCTTGGCGCGTTCTATCTGGCGTATGCCCACGATCACTTTGAAGCACCGCGCCGCCACTTCTGGCTGCTGCTGTTGCTGGTCCTCGGTTTTGCCATTCGCGGCCCGATTGGTCTGGTGATTCCCACCGGCATGCTCTGCAGTTACTTCCTGCTCAGCGGCCAGTGGCGCCGCATGATCAGCGTAGGTTTGCAGGCACTGGTGATTTTGCTGCTGTGCATTGGCCTGCTGTTGTTTCTGGCTTGGGTCAGTGGCGGGCAAGCGTTTGTACAAGACGTGATCCGCATGCAGGTCACGGGTCGTATCGACGGCTCTGAAGGCGCCAGCGGCCCCTTTTACTACTTCACCAGTTCCATGGGTAACTACGCCCTCGCCTATCCATTGGCCGTACTGGTGCTGGTTGTTGTCTTGATCGCCGGGCGTAAGCCGTCGAGTCCGGCCTTGCATCTGGTCAAGTATTGCGCCGCAGCCGGCTTGATCGTGATGATCGGCCTGTCGGTCCCGCAAGCGAAAAAAGCCCGTTACTTATTGCCGATGCTGCCGATGGCCGCAATTATTGCCGCGTACCCGTTTCAAGGCGTTCGAGGTCGGGCATTCAGCGCATTGCGCGTGTTTATTCAAGCCATTGCGCTGGTGTTGCCGGCCTTGTTGATTGCCGGGCTGATGGTCGCAAGCAAGCGTTTCGCCGACCAACTGCCGCCCCTGAACGCGATCTATATCATTTTGGGCGTGTTGCAGGTCATCGCAGTGGGTCTGCTGTTCAAGGCGCAGTTGCGCGCTGTGGGCTTGGCTGCGTGTGCGGTATTGGCGATGTGGAGCAGCTATATTCTGGTGCTCGAACCGGCTGAGCAGAACGCCTACAACACTCGCGATTTCACCCTCAACGCCCTGCACCTGATCGACCAATCACCCGCGCCGCTAGTGTTGCACGGCATGGGCAAAGACGCCAAAGCCATCAAGTTCATGGTTAACGTGGATCGCGACTTGCTGCCGGTATTCACCCAGTCAGCGGTTGAATTGACGGCCTTGCAAGCGCCGGTATGGATCGTGATGGACCGCAAGGACTATCAAGCACTGCAAGGCACCGAGTTGGGCAATATTGTTCCGGCATTGACCGGTCAGTTCGACAAGAACGACTTCGTGTTGCTGCATTTGCCCTGAACCTTGGATAAGCACAGAGGCTGCGGCATATGCGCCGCAGCCTCGATCACCCCGAACTTATTGACCCGTTGAACGCGCCTGATAGTCGTCAATCAGCTTGCGGGTCAGCTCAAACGATGACAGCTCAGCCGTGCGCCCAGGGCTCAACGGGAACGCCTGGCCAGCCCACAAGTTGATGAAATCGCCAGAGCCGGCAGGCTCGGATTTGGCTTTCAGGGGCAGCAATACGCCGCCAGCCAGCGGGAACGCCGGGGCTTGCGGGTTAATCGGGCCAATCTCTCGCATCACTCGATTCAGAATGCCCCGCGCCGGTCGCCCGGTGAACAGGTTAGTCAGTGCCGTATCACTGGAGCTGGCTTCGCGCAGCGCACGGTGATGAGGCCTGGATATTTTCGCTTGCGGGCAAAACAGGTACGCGGTGCCGATTTGCACGGCGCTTGCGCCCAAGGCAAAGGCTGCTGCGATACCGCGCGCATCGGCAATCCCGCCAGCGGCAATTACCGGCACCGAGACCGCATCAGCGATTTGTGGGACCAACGCGAAGGTGCCGATCTGGCTGGTCCACTCCGTGGTTAAAAACATCGCCCGATGGCCACCTGCTTCATTGCCCATGGCAACAATGGCATCGCAACCGTGGCGTTCGAGCCACTGTGCTTCTTCGACAGTGGTTGCCGAACTGAGAATCTTCGCGCCCGTGGCTTTGACCCGCGCCATCAACTCTGGGGCCGGCAGCGCAAAGTGGAAACTCACCACCGCAGGCCGCAGCTCCTCGACCAGCGCACACGTGGCCTCATCAAAAGGCGCACGAACGGAGACTGGAGTGGGTGCGTCAAAGTCGGCGCCGAGTTCGGCGTAATAGTCTTTAAACAACGCCTTCCAGCGCTGAATATGCGCCTCGTCGTATGCCGGGGCCTGGTGACAAAAGAAGTTCAAATTGAACGGCTGGTCAGTAGCAGCACGGAAGGCGGCGACCTCCTCACGGATCGCATCATGACTCAACGTGGCGCAGGCCAGAGAGCCCAGACCACCCGCCTTTGCCACACCGATCATTACATCGGCGCCAGCACCGAGCATGGGCGCCTGAATGATCGGAACGCTAATGCCAACCAGGTCGATAAAGCGCGAGTCAGGCCATTGAGCCATTGGGGGGTCTCTCTACGGTCAATAATCAGAAGCTGGATAGTAACGCGTAGGAGCGAGCTTGCCTCGCGATCTTTTAAAGCAGCAAAAG